>JBBIIQ010000007.1:0-24560 GCA_037446405.1 Armatimonadota bacterium
TCGCCCAGCAGCAGGCGCTCCGCCTCCCGCGCCCGCACCGGCCCGGGGCCCACGCCGGTGAACGCCAGGCGGGCCTGACCGATGGCGCCGTCCTGGCGCTGCAGGACCGCCGCGACGCCCACCAGGGCGAAGTCGCCGTGCCGCCGCGCCACCTCGACGAAGGCGCTGCCGGTGCCAGCGCCGAGCAGGGGCAAGCGGACTTCCACCAGCAGGTCGGCGGGCTGCAGCGCCGTGGTCAGGTAGCCGGTGAAGAACTCCCCCGGCGAGAGCACCCGCTCGCCGCCCGGTCCCACCACGACCAGCTCGGCGTCCAGGGCCGCGACCACCGCGGGAAGCTCGGCGGCCGGATCGGCGTGGGCCAGGCTGCCGCCCACCGTCCCGCGGCTCCGGATCTGGGGGTGGCCGATGCAGCGGACGGCTTCCCACAGCAGCGGCACACGGCGGCGCACGCCTGCTGAAGCCTCCACGGCGCGTTGCCGCGTCAGCGCGCCTACATGCAGACGGTCGCCGCGGCGCCGGATGTAGCCCAGCGTCCCGATGCGGTTGATGTCCACGATGACCTCCGGGCGGGCGAGGCGCATGTGCAGCAGGGGCACCAGGCTCTGCCCGCCGGCCAGGACCTTGGCCTCGGGCCCGTATTCTTGCAGGAGGGCCAGGGCCTCGCCCACCGACCGGGGGGCGGCGTAGCGGAAGGGGGGCGGTTTCACGCCGGCTCCGGGGCGGCCTGTGCCGCCCTGATGATCTCCCGCAGGCGCGACGGCGACAGCGGCATCTCCGTGATCCGCACCCCCTCCTCGCTCAAGGCATCGTCGATGGCGCTGGCCACCAGGGCCGGCACCGGGATCACCCCCGCCTCCCCCGCGCCCTTGATACCCAGCGGGTTGAGGGGCGAGGGGGTCTCCACGTGGTCGACCTGGACCTGCGGCACCTCCGCCGCGGTCGGCAGGAGGTAGTCCATGAACGTCTGTGTCAGCAGCTGCCCCTGCTCGTCGTACACCAGCTTCTCGTAGAAGGCGTTGCCGATGCCCTGGGCGACACCCCCGCGGATCTGTCCCTCCAGGATCAGCGGGTTGATGACCGGGCCGCAGTCGTGGACCACCACGTAGCGGAGGAAGCGGATGAATCCGGTGTGCACGTCCACCTCCACCAGCGCGGCGTGGCAACCGGCGGCGAAGGCGCCGCTGGGCGGCGCGAAGTAGCGCGTGGCCTCCAGGCCCGGACCCTCCCACTCCTTGGGGATCACCCCGCGCAGGGGATTGGCCGCCGCTGCCACCTCCCCCAGCGTCACCGCCCGGTCGGGCACGCCGCGGACGAAGACCTTCCCGTCACCCAGCTCCAGGTCGTCTGCCCGCGCCTCCAGCAGGGTGGCCGCGACCTGCAGCGTCTTCTCCCGCACGGCTCGCGCGGCCAGGGCCACGGCGTTGCCCGCCACCACGGCGGCGCGGCTGGCAAAGGTCCCCGTCCCCCAGCCGAAGGCGCCGCTGTCCCCCGTGGTGACGAGCACGTCAGCCACGTCCGTCCCCAGCGCGTCGGCCACGATCTGGGCGAATGAGGTGTAGTGCCCCTGCCCCTGGGTGCCGACGCTGGTGGCCACGTACACCTTGCCAGAGGGCTCCACGGTGATGCGGCAGCCCTCGTAGGGGCCGATGCCGCTCCCCTCCACGTAGCACGCCAGCCCCAGGCCGACGCGCCGCCCCTGGCGGCGAAAGCGCGCCTTCTCCGCCGGCCAGTCGGCGTAGCCGATGTGCTCCAGCGCCTTGCGCAGGACCTCCGGGTAGTTGCCGCTGTCGTAGACCAGCCGCACGCCGTCCTGGTAGATCAGCCCGCCCAGGTCGTAGGGGAACTCGTCGGGCTGGATGAAGTTGCGCCGCCGCACCTCCGCCCGGTCGATGCCCAGCTCCCGTGCTACCCGGTCCATCAGCCGCTCCATGACAAAGACGCCGTGCGGTCGCCCCGCGCCGCGGTAGGGGCTGGTCTGTGTCTTGTTGGTGAAGACGGCGCGGTACTCGGCGTGGTAGTTGGGGATCTTGTAGGGTCCCGGCAGCGTCGTCCCGGAGACGATGGGGATGATCAGCCCGTAGGCGCAGTAGGCACCGCAGTCGTGCAGGTAGGTGGTGCGCACGCCCAGGATCCGGCCGTCGGCGTCCACGGCGATGGCCGCGTCGTGGATCTGCAGGCGCTCCTGGTTGGTGGCGACGAAGTGCTCCCGCCGGTCCTCGATCCACTTCACCGGCCGGCCCAGCCGCATGGCCGCCCAGGGGATGCACACCTCTTCCGGGTAGCACATCATGATCTTGGGCCCGAACCCGCCGCCGATGTCCGGAGCGATGACGCGCACGCTGGCCTGGGGCAGCTCCAGCAGGTCGCTGAGGTAGTTGCGGATGCGGATGGGCGCCTGCGTGGAATCCCACACGGTGAGCTGGCGCGCCCGGGGGTCCCACTCGGCGACCACGCCGCGGGTCTCCATGGGGGAGGAGCAGCCGCGGTCCATGACCAGGCGCTCGCGGAAGACGTGGGCCGCCCGGGCGAAGGCCGCCTCCACGTCGCCCACCCGCTGGATGTGGTGCGCGGCGATATTGTCCGGCATGTCCTCGTGCACACGCGGCGCGCCGGGCTGCGCCGCCTCCTCCAGGTCCACCGCCGCGGGCAGGACCTCGAAGTCCACCGTGACCAGGTCCACGGCGTCCTCGGCGATGTAGCGGCTCTCCGCCACCACCAGGACGATGGGTTCGCCCACGTGGCGGACCACGCTGCCGGCCAGCGCCACCTGCGTCTTGTGGTACCGGAGCGCCGGGTGAGGGATGAGTTTGGGCAGCGGGCCACGGATGCGCGGAGGCAGGTCCTGGGCGGTGTAGACGGCCACCACCCCCGGGAGCGCCCTGGCTGCGGCGGTGTCGATGCGCGCGATGCGCGCGTGGGCGTGGGGGCTGCGGTAGAAGGCGGCGTGCAGCATCCCCGGGCGGCGGATGTCATCCACGTACATGCCGCGCCCCCGCAGCAGCCGGGGGTCCTCGTTCCGGGGGATGCGCTCGCCAAACCAGCGCGTGGACATGGGATTACATTGTTTCGCCTCGTCCCCGCGCGCTCCTGCCCGCGGCGCGGGCCGTCTCGCCCCCGCGGGCTGCGGATGCCGGGAGACGCACCACCCCGCCGGTTGCATGGCCCGCGGCGGGAAGGGAAGGGGGCGCCTCCACGTCGGGGCGAATATGTTTGGTTTGTGAGAATGTCGACCGTGCTCGTCGCGGTCCTCCTGGTGGCTGCAGGGTGCCGCGCGGAGCAGGCAGCGGGGATGGAGCGGGTGCGCCTGCAGCTCAGGGGTGCCGCGCAGGCGCAGTTCGCCGGGTACTACGCGGCCAAGGAGAAGGGCTTCTATCGCGAGGAGCAGCTTGATGTCGTTCTGGTCGCCGGCGGGCCGGATGCTGGACCCGAGGAGGTGGTGGCGGCGGCTGGGGCGGAGTTCGGCCTGGGCTGGCTGCCCGACCTCCTCGTCGCCCGCGACCGGGGGGCGGCGCTGGCGAACATCGCCCAGATCTTCCAGTACAGTGGGATGCGGGAGCTCGCTCACAGAGCCTCCGGCATAACCACGGCGGCGGACCTGCGGGGCCGGCGGGTAGCCGTTTGGGTCGGCGGGGGCGAGTACCCGCTGCTGGCGACGCTGGCGAAGTACGGTATCGACCCGCGGCGCGACCTGACCCTGGTGGCGCAGCCCGCGGACATGCGCCTGCTCATCGCCCGGCGCGTGGACGCCGCGGCGGCCATGACCTACAGCGGGTACAAGGAGGTGCTGGACGCCGGCGTCCGGCCCGAGGACCTGGTGGTCATCGACTTCAACCGGGAGGGGACGGCGCTGTTGGAGGACGGCCTCTTTGCCCGCGAGCCCTGGCTGCGCCAGGGGGCCAACCGGGAGATCGCCGTGCGCTTCCTGCGGGCCTCCCTGCGCGGCTGGCAGTACTGTCGCGACAACGCCCCCGAATGTGTAGAGATCGTGCTCCGCCACAGTCCCAGCCTGGACCGGGAGGAGCAGACCTGGATGATGGCCGAGGTGAACAAGCTGATCTGGGGGCCGCCCGCGCCCCCCGCACCCCTGGGCCGGATGCAGCCCGAAGCCTTCCAGCGCACGGCCCAGATCCTGCGGCGGCTCGGCGCCCTGCAGAAGCCCGCCGACCCCGGCGCCTACACATCGGTCATCTGGGAGCGGGCCACCAGCAGGTAGGTAGCTGTGCAGGGAGCGCGTCCCCACCCCCGCGCGCTCACGGCTGGCGGGCCGGCGGCAACTCCCCGGGTGGGAAGACGCCGATCTGGAAGATGCGGCCGTGGATCAGGCGCTGCCCTGGGTCGTTGACCACGCCGAACTGCAATCCCGCCGGGTAGCGGATGAGGATGGTCTTTTCCTGACGAAACTCCCAGCGCCGGTAGCCCTTGCCGTGCGCGGCCTCGGCTTTGTCCCAGGGGTCCAGCAGGGTGACGCCCCTGTCGGTGCGGAAGGCGAAGTTGGGGCCGAAGACGCTGATCACCCGGATGGCCCTGGTACCGGCGTCCAGGGAGACCCAGAATCCCTGCGCGCGCCACTCGTAGAGGATGATCTTCTCGGCGGCGAACTCCTCGACTTTGTAGTTCCTTCCCAGGAGGGCGATGATCTGGTCCAGGGGCATGGCCAGCCGTACGCCGCCGACACGCTCCCCCGCCACGATCCGCCCGTCGGCCACCACCGGGTTGAGCGTGGGCGTCACCCCCGGTTCTTCCGGTGCCGCCAGGGTAGGCAGGGCGCTCACGGCCAGCAGGATCAGTACCCCGGCGAACCGTAGGCACTTGGCTTCACGGAACATGCGCCTCACCTCAAGCGGGCCTCGCCTCAAACGGAACTGACCTCAAACGGAGCTGACCCCAAACGGACCCACCTCAAGGAGAAGTATTCCTGCTTCGCCGAACCTTTCCCCCGGTCCGCCGCCGGGTGGAGCCCGGGCGTCTCCGCAGCGACATGTGCAAACAGTCTCGGTCCGTCGGTGCACGCACATGTCGACTCCGCGGGCAAGCGGGCGGGCCGGGGAGGGGAGCGTGGTGAAGCGTATCGTGCTGCTGGCCACGGGAGGGACCATCGCCACACGGGACGTGGACGGGAGCGGGGCGCGCCCGTTCCTGCGGGCCGCGGACCTGCTGCGCGAGGTCCCCGGTCTCGAGGGGGTGGCCCAGGTGGAGCCGCAGGAGTTCGACTTCATTCCCGGGGCCTTTATGACGGTGCCGAAGATGGTGGAGTTGAGCCGCCGCGTGGCGGAGGTGCTGGCCCGACCCGACGTGGACGGGGTCGTGGTGACCCACGGCACGGACACGCTAGAGGAGACGGCGTACCTCCTGCACCTGACGGTGCCCTCGGAGAAGCCCGTGGTCTTCACCGGGGCCATGCGCAACGCCTCGCAGGTGGGGTTCGACGGCTACCGCAACCTCTTCGACGCCGTGCGCACCGCCGCCGCGGCAGGCGCACGGGGGCTGGGCGTGCTGGTGGTGCTGAACGAAGAGGTGCATTCCGCCCGCTGGGTGACCAAGACCAACGCGCAGAAGGAAGACACCTTCCGCTCCCCGGCCGCCGGGCCGGTGGGCGTGGCCTACGGGGACCGGATTACCTTCTTCATGCGCCCCGGGCCGCGCCGCGTCCTGGAGCCACGGGTCGAGCCGGAGGTGGACCTCATCCGCCTGTGGGCGGGATGCGACGACCGCTTCATCCGCTGCAGCCTGGAGCGCGGGGCACGCGGCATGGTGCTGGAGGCCTTCGGCGGGGGCCGCGTGCCCCCACCCCTGCTCCCGGCCATCGATGCCGCGGTGGGCGCCGGCGTCGCGGTGACGGTGACCACCCGCTGCCTCAGCGGGAGCATGTGGGACATGTACGGCTACCCCGGGGCATTCCGCGACCTGGAGCGGCGGGGCGTGCTCTTCGCGCAGGATCTGCCCGGACACAAGGCCCGCCTGGCATTGGCCGTGGCCCTGGGGAACGCCCTCCCCCGGCACGAGGTGAGGACGTTCCTGGCCGCAGAAGCCTAGCGTCCGGCCCCGCCCGCGGTGGACCGGCCGGCTTCCCGCTCGAGCCGGCGGACGACGCGCGGTGCCAGGAAGTCGACCACCTGGGGGAACCAGTGGGCCACCCAGATGGGGATGCGGTACCAGCCGGGGATGACCAGCTCCCTGCGCGGGCGGCGCAGCAGCCGCACCGCGGCGTCGGCCACGACCTCAGGCGAGACCATCACCGGGGGGCGGAAGGACTGCAGCAACTCTGTCTCCACCCATCCGGGGAGGAGGGCGCTGACGAACACCCCCGACCCGCTGTAGGCCCGCCGCAGAGCGTCGCTGAAGGCCAGGACGCCCGCCTTGGTCGCCCCGTAGACGCTTCCCGGCGCGATGACCCTGCCGGCCACGGAGGCGGTGGCGATAATGTGGCCCCCGCCCTGCCGCAGCATGATGGGGAGCACGGCGCGGGCGCAGCGGATCACCCCCAGCAGGTTGATCTCGACCAGTTCCGCCAGCGCCGCGTCGGGCATCTTCAGCAGCGATCCGCCGCCGATACCGGCATTGGCCACCAGCACGTCGATCCGGCCCCAGGCGTCCTGCGTCGCCGCGACCAGGTGCTCCACGGCGGCGGGGTCGCGGACGTCCGTGGGGACGACCAGAGCCATCCCCCCCGCCCGGGCCACTCGCAGCGCCACGTCCTGGAGGCGCTCCCGGCGGCGGGCGGCCAGGCTGACACACATCCCCTCCCGGCCGAAGCGCACCGCCACGGCCGCCCCGATGCCGCTGCTGGCCCCGGTGACGATGGCGACGCGCCCGGCAAGATCCTTCCACCCGGCCATCGCCCCCAGCATCGGCCAGGCGGGTGCACAGCGCAAGGGTTTCCGCGCAAGGGTTTCTGCGGCTGCCGGCCAAAGTGTTCGACTGTGAACGCGCCCGGCGTCTCCATTTCCCGGTGATGCCGGCGGCCGAGGACGTCCGCGCCGCGGGCGAGGACGCCGTCGCCGTCCGCCCCCGCCTGGCTTGGCTGCCCTGGGGGGTGTGTGCCGCCCTCTTCGCAGCGGCGGCAGCGGTGCCGCTGCCCACCGGGCTCTCCCGGGGAGGGGCCTACACGCTGGCCGCGCTGGGCGCCGCGCTGCTATTCTGGGCCAGCGGCGTGCAGGACCCTTCGCTCACCGGGCTGCTGGTCGTCTCGCTGCTGGCCCTGCTCCGGGTCCTTCCCTTCGCCGAAGCCGTGGCCGGGTTCGGCACCGAATTCGTCTGGCTGCTTGCGGCGACGTTCGTCATCACGCGGGCGATGGCGGACGTGGGGCTGGGCCGGCGCATCGCCCTGCGCATCCTGCGCCTGGCCCGCGGCCGCTCTTCCGGCGTCCTGCTGGCCCTGCTGGCGGCCATGGTGGTGCTGTCGTTCATGGTGCCCACGGCGGCGGGGCGGGTCTCCATGATCCTGCCGGTGGTGCTGGGCATCATCCAGGCCGCCCGGCTCACCCCCCCGTCCCCCTTCGCCAAGGCCATGCTCGTGGGCACCTCCCAGGCGGCGATCATGGCGGGGATCGGGCTGGTGACGGCGGCCGGCGCCACCGTCTACGCGGCGGGCGCCTTTGCCAGCCTGGTCGGGCTGCGCTGGGCGTACCTGGCTTGGTTTGCCGCCTTCTTCCCCGTCGTGGTCGTCTTCGTCGTGGCCCTGTGGCAGATTCTGCTGCGGGTCTTCCCCCCAGAGCAGGCCGAGCTGGCCGGCGGCGCCGCCTATGTCGAGGAGGAGCTGCGCCGCCTGGGGCCGCTGTCCTCCAGCGAGTGGAAGATGCTCGCGGTCTACGTGCTGATCTTCATCCTGTGGATCTTCGGCCCGCGCTGGGGCATCACCACCTCCCAGGCAGGGACGCTGGGGATGCTGCTGCTCCTCCTGCCGGGCCTGCGCGTGCTGACCTGGGAGCGGGCCCTGGCAGCCATCCGCTGGAACGTGATCATCCTCTTCGCCATCTCCCTGGCGCTGGCTGCGGCCCTGGACCGCTCCGGGGCGGGGCGGTGGCTGACGGACGCTACCCTGGGCCTGCTGCACCGCCCCTCCCCGCTGCTCCTGGTGCTGGTCCTGGCGCCGCTAGTGATCCTCATCCGCGTCGGCTTCGTGAACAACCTGGGGATGATCGCCGCCGCCCTCCCTCTGGCTTTCACGCTGGCCCGTGGCTGGGGCCTGAACCCGGTGTGGGTGGGGATGGTGGTGGTGCTCACCGCGGGCCCCGGATTTCTGCTGCCCACGCAGACGCCCACGGGGATGATCACCCTGGGTACCGAGTACTACGCCATCGGCGACTACCTGCGCTCGGGCGTGCCGGCGTCCGTGGTCCTGCTGCTGCTCACCTGGCTGGCGGCGCTGCTGTACTGGCCCCTACTGGGCTACCGACCGTAGCCGGGAGGGGCGGTTGGAAGCCCGCGGTTTGTTATAATGGGCGCGCGTAACGGGCGCGCCGCCGGCAGGCGGGAGATGCGGCCGGGAGGCGAGCGATGAAGGTTGCGGGCGAGCACACCGTGGCCGCGCCGCGGGAGCGGGTGTGGGCACTGCTCAACGATCCCGGGGTGCTGCGGCGGGCCACTCCGGGGGCACAGGAGCTGACACCAATCGGCGAGGACACCTACCGCGCCGTGCTGGAGCTGGCCATAGGCCCGGTGCGCGGGACCTTCGAGGGCACCATCACCATTACCGAGAAGGTCCCCCCCGAACGGGTGACCATGATCGTGGAGGGGAGCGGCCGTGCGGGGACGGTCAAAGCCCGTGGCGACCTGCAGCTGATAGCCCAGAACGGCAGCACGCTGGTGCGCTACAGCGGGGACGCTCAGGTCACCGGCGTGCTGATGAGCGTGGGACACCGCCTCTTCGGCGGCGTGGCCCGGGAGATGGCCGGGAAGTTCTTCGGCGCCCTGGCCCGGGAGATCGAGCAGGCCGCCGCCGGCTGACCCCACCATGGCCCAGGTCGCGCACCCGGCGGCGCCCGCCGTGCCCATCACGGTGACGGTCAACGGCACCACCTACCGCCACGCGGTGGAACCGCGGACCCTGCTCGTCTACTACCTGCGCGACACCCTGAGTCTTTTCGGCACCCATATTGGTTGTGACACCACCTCCTGCGGCGCCTGCACCGTGCTGCTGAACGGCCTGGCCGTGAAGTCGTGCACGGTGCTGGCGGCTCAGGCCGACGGCGCGGAGATCCTCACCGTGGAGGGGCTGGCGCGCGACGGGCAGCTCCACCCTATCCAGGAGGCCTTCTGGTTGGAGCACGGGCTGCAGTGCGGGTTCTGCACCCCGGGGATGCTGCTGACGGCCTTGCAGATCCTGCAGCGGCACCCCGACCCAAGCGACCCGGAGATCCGCCGCGGCCTGGAGGGCAACCTCTGCCGCTGCACCGGCTACCAGCACATCGTCAACGCCGTGCGCCGTGCCGCCCGGGAGCTCCAATCCGCTCCCCCCGCCGGCGCGGACTGACGCCCTAACCCGGGCGAGCCGCGTCCCCCCGAGAGCGACACCCCTCCTCGTCCCCATCCAGCGGCAGGCTGGCCAGCCCAGCAAGCCCACAAGCCCACACAGGGCGTTGACGCCGGACAACTGGGCGCCGTACATTTGGTGCTAAAGGCTAGCCAAAAGGGTACTCCATCTGAATAGCAGGTCGGGCAGGGCGGACAGCCTGCCTGGTGCAGTGGGCCGAGCGCGCGACCGGTGTCATGAGGGGGACGACGGTTCCTGCCGTCGCCCGGGCCATCAGGGGGGTGGGGAGGGATGATACCGGACCGGTTCGAGTACTTCGCACCGCAGAGCGTCCCGGAGGCCGTCGGCCTGTTGCAGCGCTACGGAGCCGAGGCCAGGCTCCTCGCTGGCGGCCACAGCCTTATCCCTTTGATGAAGCTGCGCCTGGCCGCGCCCCGCTACCTGATCGACCTCAACCGCATCCCCCGCCTGGCCTCTATCGAGGAGGACGCCACCGTCCTGCGCATCGGCGCCCTCACCCGGCACGCCGAGCTGGAGGCTTCGGAGCTGGTGCGCACGCGGTATCCGCTGCTGGCGGACGCGGCCCACGTCATCGCTGACCCCTTGGTGCGTAACATGGGCACCATCGGCGGGTCGCTGGCGCATGCCGATCCGGCGGGAGACTGGGGCGCGGCCATGCTGGCCGTCCGGGCGGAGGTCGTGGCCACCGGCCCCCGAGGGCTGCGCACCATCCCCATCGACGGCTTTTTCACCGACACCTTCACCTCCGCGCTCGAGCCCGACGAGATCCTGACAGAGGTCCGGGTGCCGCGCCCGCAGCGCGGCAGCGGCGGGGCCTACCTGAAGCTGGAGCGCAAGGTTGGAGACTTCGCCATCGCCGCGGTGGGTGTCTCCCTGGTCCTGGACGGCCGCGGCACCTGCGGGCAGGTGGGCATCGGCCTGTGCAACGTGGCACCCACCTCCCTGCGGGCGCGGCGGGCCGAGGCGGTCCTGGAAGGAAAGAAGCCGGAGGCCGCCGCGCTCGCCCGCGCCGCGGCGGCGGCGGCTGAGGAGGCCACCCCCGTCAGTGACCTGCGGGGGCCCGCCGAGTTCAAGCGGGACATGGTGCGGGTGCTGACGGCGCGGGCGCTGCGGCGGGCCCTGCAGCGGGCCAGAGGGGAGGGATGAGATGACCCACCACATCCGCGTCACGGTCAACGGCACGGAACGGGAGGCGCAGGTGGAACCGCGCCTCCTCCTCGTCCACTTCCTCCGCGAGGTCCTGGGGCTCACCGGGACCCACATCGGCTGCGACACCACCAACTGCGGCGCCTGCACCGTGCTCCTGGACGGGCGCCCGGTGAAGTCCTGCACCCTCTTTGCGCTGCAGGCCGATGGGCGGGAGGTGATGACGGTGGAGGGCCTGGCCCGGGACGGTCAGCTCCACCCCATCCAGGAGGGGTTTCACGAGAAGCACGGGCTGCAGTGCGGCTTCTGCACGCCGGGGATGATGATGACCGCCTACGCGCTGCTGCAGCGGCAGCCCACGCCGACCGAGGAGGAGATCCGCTGGGCCATCTCCGGGAACCTCTGCCGCTGTACCGGATACGTGAACATCGTCGAGGCCATCAGGTACGCCGCAGAGAAGCTGCACGGCGCGCCGGCGGGCGCCGGGGGGAGGAGCTGAGAGCCATGGCTGTGGCGCACGGCATGGGGGCCGCGGTGAAGCGCAAGGAGGACGCCCGCTTCCTCCGCGGCAAGGGAACCTACATCGACGACATCACGCTGCCGGGGATGCTCTTCCTGGACATCGTGCGCAGCCCGTACGCGCACGCGCGGATTACGGCGATTCACACCGACAAGGCGCTGGCCACTCCCGGTGTCCTGGCGGTGATCACCGGCAGGGACCTGGAGAAGTACGGCCTGGCCTGGATGCCCACCCTCATGTCCGACCGGCAGATGGTCCTGCCCACGGACAGGGTGCTCTACCAGGCCCAGGAGGTGGCCGCGGTGGTGGCCACCGACCGGTACAGCGCCGCCGACGGCGTCGCCGCCGTGGAGGTGGAGTACGAGCCCCTGCCGGTCGTGGTGGATCCGAGGCAGGCGCTGCTGCCAGGCGCGCCCATCCTGCGGCCGGACCGGGAGGAGAAGAGCAATCACATCTGGCACTGGGAGGTGGGGGATCGCGAGGCCACGGAGCAGGCCTTCCGCCGCGCCGCGGTGACGGTGAAGCAGGACATCTCCATCCCCCGCATCCACGTCTCCTCCATCGAGACCTGCGGCTGCGTTGCCCGCTGGGACCCCGTGGAGGGCAAGCTCACCCTGTGGATGACCACCCAGGCCCCGCACGCCATCCGCACCGTGGTCGCCCTGGTGGCCGGGCACCTGGGGCTGGCCGAGCACAAGATCCGGGTGGTCTCGCCGGACATCGGCGGCGGCTTCGGCGGCAAGGTGCCGGTGTACCCGGGCTACGTCCTGGCGGTGGCCGCCTCGGTGCTCACCGGCGCTCCGGTGAAGTGGATCGAGGATCGCATGGAGAACATCCAGGCCGACTCCTTCGCCCGGGACTACCACATCACCGCGGAGCTGGCGGCGGAGGCGGACGGCACGCTCACCGCGCTGCGCGTCAAGACCATCGCCGACCACGGGGCCTTCGATGCCGCGGCCAACCCTTCCAAGTTTCCCGCCGGCCTCTTCTCCATCTGCACCGGCTCCTACGACTTCAAGGCGGCCTTCGCCGAGGTGGACGGCGTCTACACCAACAAGCCCCCCGGAGGGATTGCCTACCGCTGCTCCTTCCGGGTCACCGAGGCGTCCTACATGATTGAGCGCATGGCCGACATCCTGGCCCACGAGCTGGGCATGGACCCGGCGGAGTTCCGTCTGAAGAACTTCATCAGGCCCGAGGCCTTCCCGTACAGGTCGCCGCTGGGCTGGACCTACGACAGCGGCAACTACCATGCGGCGTTGCGCAAGGCCATGGACCGCATCGGCTACGCCCAGCTGCGCCGCGAGCAGGCGGAGAGACGCGCGCGCGGGGAGCTGATGGGCATTGGCATCAGCAGCTTTACGGAGATCGTCGGCGCCGGCCCCTCCCACACCTTCGACATCCTGGGCCTGAAGATGTTCGACAGCGCCGAGATCCGCGTCCACCCCACGGGCAAGGTGGTCGCCCGCTTCGGCACCAAGTCCCAGGGGCAGGGGCACGAGACCACCTACGCCCAGATCATCGCCCACGAGCTGGGGATCCCCGAGGACGACATCGTGGTGGAGGAGGGCGACACCGACACCGCCCCCTACGGCCTGGGGACCTATGCCAGCCGCAGCACCCCCACCGCGGGAGCGGCGGGAGCGATGGCCGCCCGCAAGATCCGCGACAAGGCGCGCAAGATCGCTGCCCACCTGCTGGAGGCGCGCGAGGACGACCTGGAGTGGGAGCGGGGGAAGTTCTACGTGCGCGGGTCCGCGCACCGGGCCAAGACGATCCAGGAGATCGCCTTCGCCGCCTACACCAACCACCCGCAAGGGCTGGAGGCCGGCCTGGAGGCGGTGGCCTACTACGATCCGCCCAACCTCACCTTTCCCTTCGGCAGCTACATCTGCGTGGTGGACATCGACAAGGGCACCGGCCAGGTGAAGATCCGCCGCTTCGTCGCCGTGGACGACTGCGGCAACATCATCAACCCCATGATCGTGGAAGGCCAGATCCACGGCGGGCTGACCATGGGGCTGGCCCCCGCGCTCTATGAGGAGATCAGCTACGACGCCGACGGGAACATCCAGGGAGGCAGCTTCATGGACTACCTGCTGCCCACCGCTGTGGAGACGCCGCGCTGGGAGACGGACAAGACCACCACGCCCTCGCCGCACCACCCCCTGGGCGCCAAGGGCGTGGGCGAATCGGCCACCGTGGGGGCGCCGGCGGCCATCGCCAACGCCGTGGTGGATGCGCTGTGGCACCTGGGAGTGCGGCACATCGACATCCCCATCACCCCGTGGAAGGTGTGGAAGGTGCTGCGGGACAGGGGCGTGACCGAGTAGGGAGCGGGTGGTGCCGGACCCCCTGCTGGAGCGGGCCCACGCGCTGGCGGCGCGCGGCGAGCCATTCGCCCTGGCGACCGTGGTCCGGGTGGAGCGGCCGGCCTCCGCCAGGCCGGGGATGAAGGCCATCGTCCTGGCGGACGGGACGCTGGAGGGGTGGGTCGGCGGGAGCTGCGCCCATCCTGTGGTGGCGCGGGAGGCCCTGCGGCTGATGCGCGCGGAGACGCCGGCCCTGCTCGACCTCCGCCCGCCGGGCCACTCCGGCCCGGAGCGGCCAGGAGTGATCGCCCATCCCATGACCTGCCATAGCGGCGGTAGCCTGGAGATCTACATCGAGCCGGTGCTGCCCCAGCCGCAGCTCCTGCTCATCGGCGAGGCGCCGGTCACCGGCGCCCTGGCCGCGCTGGGACGGCTGGCTGGCTTCGCCGTCCTGGTGGGCCGCAGCGGGAGACCCCCGGCACCGCCGGCAGAGGCGAGCCTGCCCCTGGAGGCGGTGGGCAGCAGGATCACGACCCGCACCTATGTGGTGGTGGCCACCATGGGTGGCTACGACGAGGAGGCGCTGGAGCAGGTCGTCGGTCGCGGCGCCGCCTACGTGGGCCTGGTGGCCAGCCGGCGACGGGCGGAGGCGGTGTTCGCCTACCTGCGCCAGCGGGGCGTGGCCGAGAGCGCCCTGCAGCAGGTCCGGGTTCCGGCGGGGCTGGACCTGGGTGCCGTGACGCCGGCGGAGATCGCCCTCAGCATCATGGCCGAGATCGTCCGGGTCCGCCGCGCACAGCCCGCGCCACCCTCGCCGGCCGCTGCGGCGGCACCTGCGGCAGACCCGTCGCCTCAGGAGGTGGTGGACCCTATCTGCGGCATGACGGTGGATGCGGCCGGGGCCAGGCACCTGGCGGACTACAAGGGGCGCAGGTTCTACTTTTGCAGCGCCTCCTGCCGGCAGACCTTTGAGCGGGAGCCGGCGAAGTACGCCGCCGCCGGAGCCTAGTGGTGTGAGTCTAAAATAAGTGACACGATGAGTTCTTTCATGGTAAGCTCCAGGCATGGACACTCATGGACTCCTTCTCTCCCTTCCGGATCGGCGCGCTCTGGAAGGCCTCGCCCGGAAGGGCACTGTCGAAGCCCGGTTGGCCCGCCGTGCGCGGACGATCCTGCTGCTGGCAAGCGGAGCGTCCGTGCGCCGGACCGCCCAGCAGGTCGGCTTGGCCCCGCGCATGGTCCAGCACTGGAAACGCCGCTTCCTCGCCCAGGGGCTGTCGGGCCTGCACGACGCCCCTCGGCCGGGTCGCCCCAAAGCGATCCCGGTGAGCACAGAGGCCCGCATCCTCGCCGAGACCCAACGGCGGCCGCCAGCGCCGCTGACGCACTGGTCGAGCCGGGCCATGGCCAAGCGGCACGGCGTCTCGCAGAGCTTCGTCAGCCGCCTCTGGCGACGGCACGGACTCCAACCCCATCAGCGGGGCTACTACGTTGCCAGCCCCGACCCCGACTTCGAAGCCAAGGCGGCGGCCATTCTGGGCTTGTACCTCAACCCTCCGGCGCATTCTGTGGTGCTGTGCCTCGACGAGAAGAGTCACATTCAGGCCCTGGATCGCCTGCAGCCGACCTTGCCCCTCCGACCGGGGCAGCGGGAGCGGCAGAGCGTTGAGTACCTCCGGCGCGGGACGCTCTCGCTCTATGCAGCCCTGGAGGTCTCCTCGGGCCGTGTCCGGGGGAAGTGTGTCCCGCGCCACAACACCACCGAGTTCATCCAGTTCCTGGAGGAGGCCACCCGCGGTTATCGGCGCAAGGAGATCCACATCATTGTCGATAACCTCTCGGCCCACAAGACTCCCGCGGTGCAGGCGTGGCTGGCCCGGCATCCCCGCGTGCAGATCCACTACACGCCGACCTACAGCTCCTGGCTCAACCAAGTGGAACTCTGGTTCAGCAAACTGGAGCGGGATTGCATCGCTCGGGGAATCTTCTCCTCGACCTTCGATCTCAAGCGGAAGCTCCTGGCGTACATCGAGCGCCACAACACCGAGGCCAAACCCTTCCTCTGGACATACAGGAATCCGAGGAGGCGAATTCGTGTCACTCATCAGTGACTCGGACCACTAGATGCCGCTGCACGTCCAGGGAGCCCTCACCATCCACGCCCCACGGGAGCAGGTCTGGGCCTTCCTGCTGGACCCGCAGGCGATGAGCCGCTGCCTGCCAGACCTGCAGCACCTGGAGGTGCTGCAGGAGGGGAGGTTCCGCGCGGCGGTGCGCGTCGGGGTGTCGTTCATCAAGGGCACCTTCACCTTCGACGTGGCGCTGCGGGACCTGGTGGCCCCCAGCCGCGCCCGCCTCACCGGCCGGGGCGGCGGGCTGGGTAGCGCGGTGGACGTGGACAGCACGCTGTCTCTGGCCGACGGCGAGCCCGGCACCACCCGCCTGGAGTGGGCGGCCGATGTGAGGGTCAGCGGGACGCTGGCCACGGTGGGGGCCCGGCTGCTCCAGAGCACCGTGGAGAAGAAGGCCACCGAGCTGTTCAGCTGCCTGCAGCGCCAGCTGGAAGCCTGAGCGGGACGGCGTCCGGCGCCGCGCCTGCGCCGGGGCGTCCTTTGCTACAATACCCCTGTGGGATGGTCGGCCCATCCCTCGCGCTTTTTCTGCGGAAAGGAGCGACGGCGGTGCACCCGGAGATCGCACGCATCCAGAGCATGCTCGGCGGCGAGGGGTACATCGCCGACCGGGAGATCGCCACTGCCATCTACCTCTCCATGTCGCTGCGCAAGCCGCTGCTCATCGAGGGGGCAGCCGGCGTGGGCAAGACCGAGGTAGCCAAGGTGATGGCCCGGGCGCTGGGCACCGCCCTGATCCGGCTGCAGTGCTACGAGGGGCTGGACGCCACCACCGCGCTGTATGAGTGGAACTACCAGAAGCAGCTGCTGCACATCCGCCTCACCGAGGCCAGCGACCGCTCTGTGGAACAGCGGGAGCAGGAGATCTTCAGCGAGGCCTTCCTCCTGCGGCGGCCGCTGCTGGAGGCGATCACCCGGGAGAGCCCTCCCGTGCTCCTGGTGGACGAGGTGGACCGGGCGGACAGCGAGTTCGAGGCGTTCCTCCTGGAGGTGCTCTCGGACTTCCAGGTGACCATCCCGGAGATCGGCACCATCCGGGCGCGGACGACGCCTTACGTGGTGCTCACCAGCAACCGTACGCGGGAGCTGGGAGACGCGCTGCGGCGGCGCTGCCTCTACCTGTGGATCGACTACCCCTCCTTCGAGAAGGAGCTGCAGATCGTGCTGAACAAGGTGCCGGGGATCAACGCCGACCTGGCCGGGCAGGTGGCCGCCTTCCTGCAGCTGGTGCGGCAGGCGAAGCTGGAGAAGACTCCCGGGATTGCCGAGACCATCGACTGGGGAGCGGCGCTGATGGCCCTGCACCGCGACCACCTGGACCGAGAGACCATCGAGGAGACGCTGGGGGTGCTGTTCAAGAGCCAGGAGGACGCGCGCCTGGTGCGCACGCAGTGGCTCGACCTCTGGGTGCGCGGGCTGGAACGGCTGCGGGCGGAGGCGCGGCCGTGGACCCAGGCGCTGGTGGAGCGCGTGGCCGCCGAGGGGGCGCTGCGGCGGTGACGGTGGCACGCTCGGGCAGTCTGAGCGCCAACGTCGTGGCCTTCACCCGCCTGCTGCGCCAGCGCGGGCTGCCCGCGGGGCCGCGGGAGGCCAGCGACGCCCTGCGCGCGCTGGCGACGGTGGACCTGCTGGACCGCCGCGAGGTCTACCTGACCCTGCGCACGGTGCTGGTGGAGCGGCGGGAGCACTTCCAGGAGTTCGACGAAACGTTTCGCGCCTTCTGGGGCGCCACGGAGGAGGAGGCGCGCCCGGAGGTGGCGCCGTCCGATGGGACCGCCCCCGAAGGCCCCGCCGAGGCGGAGCGGCTCTTGCGGGAGTGGCTGCAGGCGGAGAGCGCGGAGCAGGGGGAAGGAGAGGAGACCCGGGAGACGCCCGGCTACAGCCCCGCGGAGGTACTGACGCGCAAGGACTTCTCCGCCCTCTCCAGCGAGGAGCTGGAGGAGATGACCGCCCTGGTCGTCCACCTGGCGCGGCGGGTGGCCACGCGGATGAGCCGGCGCATGCGGGCGGTGCGCCGCGCCCACCTGCTGGACGTGCGGCGCACGGTGCGCCGCAGCCTGCGCCGCGGCGGGGAGATCATGGAGCTGCTGCGGCGGCGGCGGCGCATCCAGAAGACGCAGGTGGTGCTGCTCTGTGACGTCAGCGGTTCCATGGACCTCTACAGCCGCTTCCTGGTGCAGTTCATCTATGCCCTGCAGCACGCCGTCAGCCGGGTGGAGACCTTCGTCTTCAGTACCTCGCTGACCCGTGTCACCCCTGCCCTCTCCGATGCAGAGTTGAGCCGTGCGCTGGACCGCGTGGCCCGTACGGTGCCCAACTGGTCGGGCGGGACCAAGATCGGCTACTCCCTGCGCCAGTTCCTGGACCAGTACGGGCGGCGTCTCTTAGGGGAGCGGACGGTGGTGATCATCATCAGCGACGGCTGGGATACGGGGGACGTGGAGGTCCTGGAGGCGGCGATGCGCCAGCTGAACCGGCAGAGCGCCCGGGTGATCTGGCTGAACCCCCTGCTGGGCGGGGCCGGGTACGAGCCGCTGTGCCAGGGCATGCGCGCCGCGCTGCCGCACGTGGACGTCTTCGCGCCGGCGCACAACCTGGAGCGCCTGCGCCGTCTGGAGCGGCACCTGGCCCTGCCGCGGTGAGGCCATGACGCGGGAGCTGCGGGACATTCTGCAGGCGGTGGAGATGGGGCGGGCCCGGGGCGAGCGCATGGCTCTGGCCACCGTGGTGGCGGTCTCCGGGTCCACCTACCGACGCGAGGGGGCCAAGCTGCTGATCTACGCCGGCGGGCGGACGGTGGGTAACATCAGCGGAGGGTGTCTCGAAGGCGACATCGCCGTGGTCGCCGAGGAGGTGCTGCGCGACGGCCGGCCGCGGCTGGCCACCTACGACCTGACGGCGGACGACGACCTGGTCTGGGGGCTGGGGTTGGGGTGCAACGGGAAGGTGGAGGTCTTCATCGAGCCCGTGGACCCCGCGGCCGCGGAGCCGCTGCTGCTGGCCCCGCTGCGGGCGGTCCTGGCCGAGGAGCGCTCCGTGGTCCTGGCGGTGGTCCTGCGGGGGACGGCCGACCTCCCGGCGGGCGCACGGCACGTCTGGGATCCGCAGACTGCCACCGGGAGAGGCTTCGCGGCGGTCGAGGGGGAGGCCCCACGGTGGATGGACGCAGAAGGCCGGCTGGCCCGGGCCATGGAGGCCGCCCTGGGCGAAGGCCGCAGCCGGCGGGTGGCCCTGGCCACGGCGTCGGGAGAGGTGGATGTCTTCCTGGAGGTCCTGCGTCCACCGGTGCGCCTGGTCGTCGTCGGCGCGGGGCACGACGCCATCCCCGTGGTGACGCAGGGCGTGGCCTTGGGCTGGCGCGTGCTGGTGGTGGACAAGCGGGAGGTCTACCTGACCCCGGAGCGGTTCCCCGGCGCCGCCTTCCTGCACGCGCCGTTTGCGGAGGCGGGGGCGCGCCTGCCCCTCGATGGGCGCACCGCGGTCGTCGTCATGACCCACAACTACCTGCATGACCGGGACGTCCTGCGGGCGCTGCTGGCCCGGCCCGGACCGTTTCCCTTCTACCTGGGGGTGCTCGGCCCGCGGGCGCGCACGGAGCGGATGCTGCGCGAGCTGGCCGCGGAGGGCGTCGTCCCCCCCGCGGAGCTTGTGGCGCGACTGTACGCGCCCATCGGCCTGGACGTGGGCAGCGAAGGTCCGGAGGAGATTGCCCTGGCCGTGATCGCCGAGATCATGGCCGTGGAGCGCGCGCGGCGCGCCGGATTCCTCCGCGAGCGCCCGGGGCCGATCCACGCTCCGCCGGAAGCCGATCTGAGGAATGTGGCGCGGTAAGGCCCGCCGTCCCCGGGCATTGCGGCGCAGTCTTCGGGGTGGCCGGGCGTGAGTTCCCTCAAGGGCGAAGAGCCCTTCGTCTCCGCCCTGGTCCTGGCGGCCGGGCCGAGCCGTCGCATGGGGCGTCCCAAGCTGGCCCTGCCGGTGGACGGCGTGCCCATGCTGCGCCGCGTCGTAGACGCGGCGCTGCAATCGCGGTGTCGGGAGACCGTGGTGGTCCTGGGGGCGCACCAGGAGGTCTACCGCCCGCTGCTGGCGGGGGCGGCGGTGCGCCTGGTGGACAACCCGGAGTTCGCCCATGGCCTCTCTACCTCCATCCGCGCCGGCGTCGCCGCCCTCTCCCCCGAGAGCCGGGCGGTGGTCATCCTGCTGGCGGACCAGCCGCGCGTCACCTCCGAGGTGATCGACCGCCTGATCGACACCTACACGCGCGAGGGAACGCGCATCGTCGCCTCGGCCTACCGCGGCGTGGTGGGCGTGCCGGTGCTCTTCGATGCCGCGCTCTTCCTCGAGCTGCTCACCCTGGAAGGGGACGCCGGCGCGCGTTCCGTGATCGAGACGTACCCGCAGCACGGCGTGGCCGTCACGCTGGAGGACGGCTGGCAGGACGTGGACACGCCGGAGGACCTGGCCCGGCTGGACGGCGGGGAGTGAGGACGCCGGCGCTCAGGGCGCGCCGGAGCGGACGACCAGCAGCGCGTCGCTCACCGGGCGCTCCCCCGCTTCGTCGGAAGGGAGATTCACCACCGCCCCCCGCACCACCAGCGTCGCCGAGCCCCCGCCGTCCAGGTTGAGCGCGTCCACCGCCCCCAGCGCCCGCAGGAAGGCGGCCAGCTCGGGCAGGGTCACTCCCAGGCTGTGATAGGGCTGCCGCCCGTCGATGACTGCCAGGATCAGGCGACCGTCGGCCAGGCGGGCGACGGCCGTGCGGGGGTGGCGTCGCTGCACGAACGCGGCGGGGAAGCCCTCGCCGCCCACATAGCGACCGCCGGCCAACAGGCGCGGGCCGCCGCCGACCACGTGCACCACCTCCTGCCAGCGCGGATCCCCGGAGGCGGGCACCAGGCGCAGGCGCAGCGCCACCCGCTGGCCCGGTCGGAGCTGCTCGCGGATCCAGGCCGCGGCCCGCCCGTGACCGGAGAGCACGTAGCCGTCGGGCGGGATGGGCGCGTTGCCCTGGCCGGTGACGACGCGCTGCACCACGTCGCCCACCACGGTGGCCTCCGCGCCCAGACCGTTGGTGCGAGTGGAGGGGCCGTACGCGCGGCGGTAGACGATCAGCTCATCCCGCCCCCGTTCCCTGTTCACCCCGTGCACCGTCGCCGCCGCGGCGACGGTGGAGACGGCGGCGTCGAAGTCGAGCACGTCCAGAAGGATCTGCCCGTCGCGCAGGATGCCCAGGCAGGTCCGCCCGCGCACCGGCTCGCTGATCAGCTCCCCGTCGATCATCAGGCAGCCAGAGGGTCGCCGCCGGGGGCGAAGAAGCCCCCGTTGACCGCCGCCAGCGCTCCCTCGCGGCGGGCGATCTCTGAGGTGCGCTCCCGTCCCGGCACCTGGCCCGCAGCCAGGGCGGGGCGCAGGCGCAGGGATCCGCTTGAGCCTTCCAGGACCAGCACGGCGCTCCACACCGGCCCGGGCAGCACGTCCGGGTCGCGCACCGTCTGCACGAGGAACGTGGGGAAGCCCTCCGCCGCCAGCCGCTCCGCCAGCGCCTCCGCCTCGGGGCGCGTGGCGAAGCTGCCCACGCGCACCTTGAAGAAGGCGTCCTGGCTCTCCACGACCGCCGGCAGGTCGCGCCGCCGCATCTCCTCGGCCAGGCGCGCCGCCCGCTCCGGGTCCAGGAAGGCGCCGACCTGCACGCGCCACAGCGGCAGCGCCCGCAGCGCCCCGCGCTTCTCCATGACCAGGGTGACACCCTCACCCAGGGAGAAGATGGCGCGCAGCGCCGCGGGTTGCTCCAGCGCCTGCAGGTACGCCCAGGCCAGGCTCGCCGCCTCCGCGCGAGTGATCGGTTCCTGTGGCCGCAGGCGCGAGGAGGGAGGTTCGCGCAGCAGCGGCGGCGAGGAGAGAGCGGCGACCGCCACCATGCCACGCAGCAGCGGGGGCAGCCCCTGCACGTCCTCGAAGGGCAGCGCCGCGCCGGCCAGGTAGGCGCTCTCGAAGGTGTGCCCCAGCGCCCGCACCGTCCACTCCACGGCGTCCAGCCGCGTCAGCGGGTCGGCCGGCCGGAACTGCGCCATCGGTGGCAGGATGCCGTAGGCGTCGGCCGTGCGGATGTGCGCGGCCAGCGGAAAGGTGGGGCTGACGTCGGGGAAGGCAGCCGGCTCCGCGGCCAGCAGGGGCAGGCCCTTGACCGCCACCAGCCAGGCGGCGAAGCGCGCCCGGGTCAGCGGCTCCTGCGGCCGGAAGGTCCCATCGGGATAGACCTCGACGATCCCGCGGGCCAGCAGCTCCCGGATGCGCCCTTCCGCCCAGTGTCCCCCCACGTCGGATGGCCCGGCCTGGGCGAACACCAGTCCGGGGAACAGCAGGAGGAGCAGAATGAAGACGTGCCGCCGTGTGCCGCTCATGTCGCCGCCGCGTCCCTTCTCCCCGTCCCCGCCATCCTGCAAAGAATTCTACGTCTGGTGGCGAACAGGAAGAAGGATTTTTACATCTGGTAGCGAACCCATGTACGACGGCAGTAGTCCGTCGATCATCCGAGCAAAGGAGGGTGGGGCGGTGGCCAAGAAGAAGGCAGCCAAGAAGAAGAAGGGAAAGTAACGCCCCTTCTTCGCCAAGAGGAGAAGGCGACCGGACGGTCGCCTTTTCTGCTTTCGCCCCCGGGTCAGCGCACCCCGCTTATCCCCCGCCGCTAGAAGGCGTCCAGGCCGGTGATGTCGCGCCCCACGACCAGGGTGTGGATGTCGTAGGTCCCCTCGTAGGTGTCCACCGACTCCAGGTTGCTGGCGTGCCGCATGGCGTGATACTCGAGGGTGATCCCGTAGGCGCCGAGGATGGAGCGCGCCTCCCGGGCGACGCGCAGCGCGGCGCGCACGTTGTTGCGCTTGGCCAGGGAGACGTGCACATAGCTGGCCTTCCCCGCATCCTTCAATTGTCCCAGCCGGTAGGCCAGGAGCTGGGCCTTCACCACCTCCTGCAGCATGTCCACCAGCCGCTCCTGGATGAGCTGGGTCTGGGCGATGGGCCGGCCGAAGGCGACGCGCGCCCGCGCGTAGGCCAGGGCTTCCTCCAGGCAGGCCGTCGCCGCGCCCACGGCGCCCCAGGCGATGCCGTAGCGGGCCTGCGTCAGGCACTGCAACGCCGCCCGCAGGCCCACCGCCTCAGGGAGTGCGGCGTCCTCCGGCAGGCGCACCCCCTGCAGCACCAGTTCCGCGGTATCGGAGGCGCGCATGGAGGCCTTGGTGGTGATCTCGTGCGCGGAGAAGCCGGGTCGGTCGGTCTCCACAATGAAGCCGCGCACCGCCCCCTCCTCGTCCTTGGCCCAGATGATGGCCACGTGCGCCAGCGACCCGTTGGTGATCCACATCTTCGTCCCCTGCAGCTCCCAGCCGCCGGGGACGCGGCGCGCCCGGGTCTGCATGGCTGCCGGATCGGATCCCGCGGTGGGCTCCGTGAGGCCGAAGCAGCCGATGACCTCGCCGCGGGCCAAGGCCGGCAGCCAGCGGCGCCGCTGCTCCTCCGAGCCGAAGGCGTAGATGGGGTACATGACCAGCGATCCCTGCACCGAGGCGAAGGAGCGCAGGCCGGAATCCCCCCGCTCCAGCTCCTGGAGGATCAAGCCGTAGGCGATGTTGCTCACGCCGGCGGCGCCGTACTCCGCAGGCAGGTTGGCGCCCAGCAGCCCCAGCCCGGCCAGCTGCGGGACGAGATGCGCAGGGAACTCCCCACGCAGCCACCACCCGCCAATGTGCGGCAGCACCTCCCGGTCGACAAAGCGGCGTACCGTGTCCCGGATGAGGCGCTCGTCCTCGGAGAGCAGCTCGTCCAGCAGGAAGTAGTCGTCGATGCGGCTGGTCAGGGTGCGGGTGACCACGGCGCTTTCTATTGTAACACCGGCGGCGCGTGCTGCCCGCCGGGCCATGGGCCCGCGGGCAGCGGCAGGGAATCGCCCCGCGGAGTGCGAACGTGGTAATCGTTTCCCATGAACGGGCCCAACGGGCGGGCACAGACGGCTCCCACCATCCGGGACGTGGCCCTGCACGCCGGAGTTTCTGTGGCCACCGTCTCCCGCGTGATCAACGACAGCCCGCACAAGGTGCACCGGGCGACACGGCGTCGGGTGCTGCGGGCGGTGGCCCGCCTGGGGTACCACCCCAATGCCGTGGCCCAGGGCCTGCGCCGCGGGACTACGCGCAGCATCGCCCTCATCGTCCCCGACATCAGCAACCCCTTCTTCCCCGCCGTCGCCCGCGGCGTGGAGGATGTGGCGCGGCGGCACGGGTACGCCCTGGTCCTGGGCAACACCGATGGGGATGCGGCGCGGGAGCGGGCCTACCTGGACATCCTGCGCAAGCGCTGGGTGGACGGCGTCCTCTTTGCCAGCGCCGGCGGGGACGCCCGGCCGCTGCGGGTGCTGCGCGCCGGCGGGGTGCCCGCGGTGCTCATCGCCCGGGAGGCCACCGACGGCGAGATCGACACGGTGCTGGTCGACAGCTTCGCCGGGATGCGCCTGGCCACGTCCCACCTGCTGCGCCTGGGCCACCGGCGCATCGCCTACATCGGGGGGCCGCGAGGCCTTCCCGTGGCCCGGGAGCGCCTGCGCGGATACCGTCAGGCTCTGCGCGACCAGGGCATCCGCCCCGACCCCCGCCTCATCGTCGCCGGCGATTTCCGGGTGGACGGCGGCCGCACCGCCGTGCGCCAGCTGCTCGCCCGCCGACGCGTGTTTACCGCGCTGGTGGCGGCCAACGACCTGATGGCCATTGGGGCCATGGAGGCGCTGCGCGCCGCCGGCCGGCGCATTCCCGACGACGTGGCCGTCGTCGGCTTCGACGACATTCCCTTCGCCGCGTTCGTCGATCCCCCGTTGACCACCGTGGCCCAGCCCACCTACCGGCTGGGGGCGCTGGCGATGGAGCGGCTCCTGGCGCTGATGCGCGGGGAGGCTGGGGATGCCCGGCGCA
>JBBIIQ010000008.1:0-13466 GCA_037446405.1 Armatimonadota bacterium
GTCCCCGTGCGCGGGCGACACATCCTGGCGCCCTGCGCCCAGATGCACAACCGCGGCAACGGCAAGGGCGGCGGGCTGACGGCCTGCGGGCTGGTCGCCGAGCAGCTCGGCGTGGACGCGCGGACGCTGGCCGCGGACTACCTCCATCCAGGTGGCCCTGCTGGACCCCTCCGCGTGCGCCGAGGTGGAGCGGGACTTCCTCCACGACCTGGAGGTGCACCAGGGCTACCGCATCCCCACCCTCGACGACCACCGGGAGGTGGGGCTGGAGGTGCGCCCGCCCCAGGTCTGGCGCTACTTCGCCCGCGCCCGCCCCTCTGCCCTGGAGGGGTTCATCAGCGAGCGCGGCCTGCAGGCGTTAGACCGGGAGACGGTAGAGGACGAGTACATCAGCCAGTGGGTCTTCCGGTTGAACCGCGACCTCTACGCCGACGGCCGGATGCGCGCCTTTGTCGTCAGCTTCGGGCGGGACATCCTGGTGCTCAAGGTCGTCGGCTACGCGGAGCAGGCCTTCCGCTACTACCGGATGGAGGAGCTGCAGGCGCGGGTGTGGATCGGGCACCAGCGCTACCCTACCAAGGGGCGGGTCTGGCACCCCGGGGGGGCGCACCCCTTCGCCGCCCTGGACGTTGCCCTGGTGCACAACGGCGACTTCGCCAACTACCACGCCGTGGGCGAGTACCTGGCGCAGCGGGGCCTCTACCCCCTCTTTCTCACCGACACCGAGGTGGCGGTGCTCCTCTTTGACCTGTGGGGACGCACCTACAGCTACCCCCTGGAGGTCCTGCTGGAGGCCATGGCCCCCACCACCGAGCGGGACTTCCTCATGCTGCCCCCGCGGCGGCAGCGCCTCTACCGCGCTGTCCAGGCGGCCCACCTGCACGGCTCACCGGACGGCCCGTGGTTCTTCATCGTGGCCCGCACGGTGCGCGGCGGCCAGGCCTGGCAGCTCATCGGCATCACCGACACCTCCATGCTGCGGCCGCAGGTCTTCGCCCTGCAGGAGGGCGAGGTGCAGGTGGGGGTGATCGCCAGTGAGAAGCAGGCCATCGACGCCGCCCTGCGCAGCCTCGCCGGGGAGGAGCCGCGGATCTGCCCTGTGGCCGACCTCTACTGGAACGCCCGCGGCGGCTCCTACACCGACGGGGGCGCGTTCATCTACACAGTAGAGCAGGCCGCCGACGGGATCGCGCGTCTGCGCTGCAGCACCAAGTTCGGCGAGCCCATCCGCACCCCGCCGGGACAGGTGCACTTCCTGCCCACCGTCCGTGTGGTCCCGCGGCCGGTCCGCGCGTCACCGCAAAGGCCGGCAGCGGGCGGCGCCGAGCCGCCCGACACGGCCAGGGCGCGGGAGGAGATGGCCCACTGGTCCTACGACGACTTGCTGGACTGGCTGGACGCGGTGCAGCGGCACGCGGCGCTGGACCCCGCGGCCCTGCGGCAGAGTGTCGGGCTGCTCACGGCGCTGCTGGACGGCCGCTACCCCACCGGCCGGAAGAAGGCCGCCTCGGTGCGGGCGCTGCTGCAGCAACGGCTGGACGCGATCTTCCGCAGCGTCCCCCCGGGGTGGGCGGAGGTCCACCTGGTGGACTGGGCCGGGCGAGACCGCCTGGGGCCAGGCGACCCCGCGGCGCTGCTGCTGGTGGACGGCACGGGATTTCCCTCGGAGGGGACGCAGAGCCTCTCCCTCTTCCTGGTGGAGGCCTACAGGCGCGGCTGGCGCCAGATGGTCGTCTTCGATGTCCGCGGGCAGCGCTTCCTCGGCTGCGGCTTCGGCCCGCGCAGCGACGCCGTGCGCCTGGAGGTGTACGGCAGCCCCGGCGACTACCTCGGCTCCGGGCTGGACGGGGTGACGCTGGTGGTGCACGGCAGCGGGCAGGACCAGTGCGGGCAGATCCTCAAGCGGGGCAGACTCGTCTTCCACGGGGACGTGGGGCAGACGTTCCTGTACGGGGCCAAGGGGGGCGAGGTCTTCGTCCGCGGCAACGCCGCGGGGAGGCCGCTGATCAACGCGGTGGGCCGGCCGCGGGTGGTGATTAACGGCACGGCCCTGGACTACCTGGCGGAGTCCTTCATGGCCGGTGTCCCCACCGAGGGCGGCGGGTTCTGCATTCTGAACAGCGTCACCTGGGATGTGGACGGCCGCCTGGTCGACCTGCCGACCCCCTACCCGGGCGGCAACCTCTTCTCTCTGGCCTCAGGCGGGGCGATCTACGCGCGCGACCCCTACCGCCGGCTGGACGAGCACCAGCTCAACGGCGGCCGCTTCGCCGACCTGACGGCGGAGGACTGGACGCTGATCTGCCCCTACCTGGAGGAGAACGCGCGCCTCTTCGGCATCCCCGTGGAGGCGCTGCTGACGGTGGACGGGCGACGCCGCCGGCCGCAGGAGGTCTACCGCAAGGTGGAGCCCCGCGAGCTGGCCGTCCTGCGCTGACAGCTACGTGGCGTACTTCTTCGCCCAGTCGCTCACCAGCGGGATGGTGAAGTCCCTCCTGTTGTATGTCTGGTAGGCGTAGTAGAGGGACAGGACCAGCCAGGCCAGCCAGAGGATCGGCCCCAGCAGCAGCGCGCCCAGCCAGCCGAGGAAGGGGATGTTGGCGATGATGGCCAGGCCGATGTAGATGACCGCCCAGGCGATGCCCCAGAAGAGGGCCGTCCAGCCGTGGCGGCGCATGAAGGCGTCTTTCTTCATCTCGGTGAGGATGATGACCAGGGCGATGATCCAGATGGGATAGCCCAGGGCCGCCAGCAGGCGGTTGGACTGCTCCGGCGCTGTCTGATCGCTCATCGGGCACCCCCAACTCCGATTTATCTCTCGGTGCGCTTCGGCGGCCTGGCGGGAGAATCCTGGCCCGCCGGGGACGCGTCGGCTATGCTTCCTTCTGGCGTGGACGTCCGGCCGACCCCCACCCTGTGCTGGCTGCTCCTCCTCTCCCTGGCGGAGATCGCCACGATGCTCACCTTCTCCAGCTACACGGCCGCCCAGCCGCTGCTGGCGCAGCAATGGCGCCTCTCCAGCGCGCAGGCCGGGGCCATCTTCGGGGCCCAGCAGGCGGGTTACGCCCTGGCCGTGCTCTGGCTGGCCAGCCTGACCGACCTGGTCGGCGTGCGGCGCATCTACCTCCTCTCCGCGGCGTGGAACGGCGTCGCCGCGGCGCTCTTCGCCGTGGGGGCGCGGGGATTTCTCTCCGCCCTGCTCTTGCGGGCCCTGCTGGGTGTGGGGTTGGCCGGCACGTACATGCCCGGCGTGCGCCTGGTGGCCGAGACCTTCCCGCAGCGGCGGCGGGGTGCGGCGCTGGGGCTGTTCATCGCCTGCTTCAGCGTCGGCGCGGCCTCCCCTTCCGGGACGTCCTGCGTAACCCTGCGGCGCTGCGCTTCATCGCCGGCTACACCGCGCACAACTGGGAGCTCTTCGGCATGCGCGCCTGGTTGCCCATCTTCCTCACCGCCGCCTGGAGCGCGCAGGGGGCCTCCCTGCCCGAGGCCGCGCGCATGGGCACGGCGGTGGGCAGCGCCGTGCTGCTGGCGGGCGCTGCGTCCAACGCCGCCGGCGGGTGGCTGAGCGACCGCGCCGGTCGGAGGCGCACCATCGTCACCTTCCTCTCGGCCTCAGCCCTGTGCTCCGCGGTGATCGGGTGGCTCCTGCCGGCCGGGCTGGGAGCGGTCATCGCGGTGGCGCTGCTGTACGGCATCTTCACCACTGCGGAGTCCTCCACCCTTTCCACGGCCGTGGCGGAGAGTGCCTTCCCGCACGCCCTGGGCACCACCATGGCCGTCCAGTCCACGGTCGGCTTCGTCGCCACCATCGTCTCGCCGGTGCTCTTCGGGGCGCTGCTGGACGCCTACGGCTGGGGCTGGGCCTTCGTCTCTCTGGCTGTGGCGGCAGCAGCGGGAGTCCTCACCCTGCTGATCGGACGCCCACCCCCTCCAGGTGCTCATCTGGATTGAGGCAGTGGGCGCGGCACCGCAGCTCGATGTTCTCCACGGTGCCCGATCCGCATGGGTCCAACCCGCGTCCGCCCGCGGGCACGGCGCCGCACCGGCTTTGCGCTGCGCGACGCGGTTTTTGACCCAAGCCGTCGATTCCCGGTAAAATTAGAAGGATTTTCCTGTGCCGGCGCGTGTCTACAGCTATGCTCAGCGGCCTGCTCCCCCTGCTCCGCGAGAGCCCGCCGTTCGCCCCGATCCGGGATGCGGTGCGGGAGCGCCGCGCCCTCTGGGTCCTCGGCCCGGCGGGGGCGGAGAAGGCCTACCTCCTGGCGGCGCTGCTCACCGACCGGGAGGTCCCGCTGCAGACCGTGCTCGTCGTCCTCCCCGGGCGGGACGCCGCGGAGCGGCTGGCCGGGGACCTCGCCGTCTTTGACCCGGACCTGGCTTCACGCCTGGCATTCTCGCCCTACTGGGAGGGGGCGCCCTACGAGCGGGAGCAGCCCTCGCTGGACGCGGTGGCGGAGTGGCGGGCGCTGCTGGAGCGGTTGAGCGGCGGCGTGCCTACCATCGGTCTGGTCTCGGTTTCCGGCCTGCTGCGCCGGCTTCCCCCGCCGGAACACCTGCGCGCGCAGCGGCGGCAGATCCGCGTGGGGGACCGCCTGGAGCGCGATGGCTTCCTCGCCCTGCTCGCCAGCTACGGCTACGAGCGCCAGCCCCTGGTGGAAGCCCGCGGGCAGATGGCGGTGCGCGGCGGGGTCATCGACATCTTTCCGCCGGCCGGCGGCCCCTACCGCATCGAGCTGTTCGGCGACGAGGTGGAGTCGCTGCGCGAGTTCGACCCGACCACCCAGCGCAGCATCCGCGCGGTCGGGGAGGTGGTCCTGCTGCCCCTGCGCGAGCCCCAGGCCGGCCTGACGGCGGGCCTGCTGGACTACCTCCCGCCGCAGGCGCTCATCGTGCTGGACGAGGAGCCGGAGCTGGCCGCGCAGGCCCGGGCGCTGCGGGACGGGGTGGAGGAGGAGGGAAGCCAGGCGCAGCGCCACCTCTCCTGGGCGGAGGCGGCCACACGGCTGCAGCGCTGCCGGCGGATGGTCCTGTCCGCGCTGCGCGGCGCGGTGCCGCCCTACGAGGAGGTCCCGCTGCACTTCGGCGGTGTGGAGGCCTTCGGCGGGCAGACCCACCTGCTGGCCCGCGCGCTGCGCGAGTGGACGGAGCAGCGGCGGAGGGTCGTCGTGGCTTCGGCGCACCCCGAGCGGGTGGGCGAGATCCTGGACGCCCAGGGCCTGCGGGTGCCCACCGCCGCCGGCGTCTCCGTAGCTCCCCCACCCGGGACGATGACGGCGGTGGAGGCGGCCCTCTCCCGCGGGTTCGCCTTCGATCCGGCGGGGCTGGTGGTCGTCACCGACAGCGAGATCCTGGGATGGCGGCGCCGCCGCTCGCGCCTGCGCTTCGTCCGCCAGGGGAAGCGCGTCGCCTCCTGGGCGGACCTGGTCCCCGGCGACTATGTGGTGCACATCCACCACGGCATCGGCATCTACCGCGGCCTGGTGCACCTGACCATGAACGGCGCGGAGCGGGACTACCTGCTGCTGGAGTACGCCGGCAGCGACCGCCTCTACGTGCCGGTGGAGCAGATCGCCCTGGTGGAACGCTACATCGGGGTGGAAGGCCAGGCGCCCCGCGTGCACACCCTGGGCGGGGCGGAGTGGGAGCGGGAGAAGCAGCGGGTGCGGGAGTCGGCGCGCGAGCTGGCCGGCGAGCTGCTGGCGCTGTACGCGGCGCGGCAGACCGTGCCCGGCTTCGCCTTCTCCCCGGACACCCCCTGGCAGCACGAGCTGGAGGCGGCCTTCGAGTACGAGGAGACCCCGGACCAGTGGCAGGCCATCCAGGACGTGAAGCGGGACATGGAATCCCCCAAGCCCATGGACCGTCTCATCGCCGGGGACGTGGGCTACGGCAAGACCGAGGTGGCCCTGCGCGCCGCCTTCAAGGCGGTCATGGACGGCAAGCAGGTGGCCATCCTGGTCCCCACCACCATCCTGGCCCAGCAGCACTACGACGTCTTCCTCCGCCGGCTGGCCGCCTACCCCGTCACGGTGGAGGTGATGTCCCGCTTCCGCTCGCGGCGGGAGCAGCAACGCATCCTCCGCCAGCTGGCGGCGGGGCAGGTGGACATCGTCATCGGGACGCACCGCCTGCTGCAGAAGGACGTCACCTTTCGCGACCTGGGCCTGGTGATCATCGACGAGGAGCAGCGCTTCGGCGTGGAGCACAAGGAGCGGTTGAAGCAGCTGCGCCAGCAGGTGGACGTGCTCACGCTGACGGCGACCCCCATCCCCCGCACGCTGCACATGTCCCTGGTGGGCCTGCGGGACATGTCGGTGATGGAGACCCCGCCGGAGGCGCGCCTGCCCATCCACACCGAGATCCGCGAGGCGGACGAGGGGATCATCCGCGAGGCCATCGTGCGGGAACTGGCCCGCGGCGGCCAGGTGTACGTGGTGCACAACCGGGTGCAGTCCATCGAGCGCGCCGCCCGAGCCATCGCCCGCCTCGTCCCCGAAGCGCGCGTCGCCGTGGCCCACGGGCAGATGCCGGAGGAGAAGCTGGAGCGGGTGATGATGGACTTCCTGGGCGGGCGCTTCGACGTCCTGGTCTGCACCACCATCGTGGAGATCGGCCTGGACATCCCCCGCGTGAACACCGTGATCATCCAGGACGCCCACCTCATGGGCCTGGCCCAGCTCTACCAGCTGCGCGGCCGGGTGGGCCGGGCCGACCGGCAGGCCTACTGCTATCTGCTCTACCCCCGGGGCGAGATGCTGACCGCGGAAGCCGAGCAGCGCCTGCAGGCCATGCAGGAATTCGTCGAGCTGGGATCGGGGTTGAAGCTGGCGATGCGCGACCTGGAGATCCGCGGCGCGGGGAACCTCCTGGGGCCGGAGCAGCACGGCTACATCTCCGCCGTGGGCTTCGACCTCTACTGCCGCCTCCTGGATCAGGCCATCCGCGAGCTGCGCGGCGAGATGGTGGACGACGCCCCCGACCCCGTGATCGACATCCACGTGGACGCCTTCATTCCCCCGGAGTACGTGGCCGACGAGACGCAGCGGATGGCCCTGTACCGGCGACTGGGTGCGGCCGCCTCCCTGGAGGCGGCGGAGCGGCTGGCGGAGGAGATCCGCGACCGCTTCGGCGACCCGCCCGCGGCGGTGGCGCACCTGCTGGCGGCCGTACGGCTGCGGGTCCTGGCCAGGCGCGTGGGCGCCACGGCGGTGGTGCGCGAGGGCGGGCAGTACGCCATCCGCCTGCGGCCTGCGGCCTACCTGAGCGACGCGGTGCAGCGGCGGCTGCGCGTCGCCTACGGCGAGCGCCTGCAGGTGACCCCGGCGGTGCTCAGCGTGCGCACCCGCGGGCGGCACTTCCTGGACCAGGCGGGCGAGATCCGGGAGATTCTGGAAGCGGTGGCCCGCTTTAGCGGGCAGCGCGCCGAGGAGGCCCTGCCCATTTCCTGACCGCCGGGCGCGGCGGCCGACAAAAGGAGCTATCCGTGCGCAGAGGACGCAAGGCCCTTCTGGTGCTGGTGATCGCAACCGTTACCCTGGTGGCGGGGGGCGTGGCCTATGCCCTGACCTTCGGGGTGGACCTGCGCGTGACCGTCCGCGGCCGTCCCGTAGGCTTCGCCGTCGCCGGGCTGCGGGCGCGCTCCGCCCTGGCGGTCACGGTTAACGACGAGCCCATCTACTGGAGCGAGGTGGAGCGGGAGGTGGAGCGTGCCGCCGCCCAGTTCAACGTCAACCTCAGCGGCGCGGAGGGAGAGAAGCAGCGCGCCGAGCTCACCGGCGCACTGCTCGACCGCCTCATCGACGAGCGTCTGATCGTGCAGGCCGCCCGGCGGCGGGGCATCGAGGCCAGCGACGCGCAGGTCGACGCCGAACTGGCGCGGATCACGGCGCAGCTGGGCGGGGAGCAGGAGCTGCAGGCGGCGCTGGCGCAGCGTAACCTGACCATGGCCGAGGCACGGCGGATCATCCGCCTCTCCCTGACGGTGCAGGCGCTGATGCCGCTGGTCACCGACGTCAGGGTTACCGCCGAGGAGGTGCGCAAGGCCTTCGCCGAGCGCCGCGCCCAGTACGACCAGCCGGAGCAGGTGCGGGTCAGCCACATCCTCATCCGCGCGGGCACGCCGCAGGAGGAGGAGCGCGCCCGACAGATCCTGCTGCTCATCCAGGGGCGCCTGGCCCGGGGGGAGAAGTTCGCCGACCTGGCCCGACAGTACTCCGAGGACCCGGGCAGCAAGGCCGGCGGCGGGGACCTGGGCTTCCTGACCAGGGGCTCGCTGGAGCCGCAGTTCGAGCGGGTGGCCTTCAGCCTCCCTCCTGGGCAGGTGAGCGAACCGGTGAAGACTCCCTTCGGCTACCACCTCATCCTGGTGCAGGAGCGCAGGCCGGCGCGCCGGGCGACGCTGGAGCAGGTCCAGGCCCAGATCCAGGAGGAACTCCTGCAGGAGCGGCGGGAGGCGGCCTTCCAGCGGTGGCTCCAGGCGCAGCGCAAGCGGGCGACGATCAAGCGCTTTCCCCGCCCGTCGTAGCCCGACCATGTCGGCCCCCTACACCTTCGACGACCTGGTGGCGGTGATGGCCCGCCTGCGCGGCCCCGGCGGCTGCCCGTGGGATCGGGCCCAGACTCCCCGCTCCCTCCGCCCCTACCTGCTGGAGGAGACCTACGAGACCCTGGAGGCCATCGACCGGGGGGACAGCGCCGCGCTGTGCGAGGAGCTGGGGGACCTGCTCCTGCAGGTGGTCTTCCAGGCGCGCATGGCTGAGGAGGCCGGGCGGTTCACCGTCGGGGAGGTGGTCGACGGCCTGGTGCGCAAGCTGATCGAGCGGCACCCGCACGTCTTCGGCGACACCCGGCTGGACACCGCGGAGGCGGTGCTGGCCCACTGGCACGACGCCAAGCAGGCGAAGCGGGAGGCGCCCTTCGCGGGCATTCCCGAGACCCTGCCCGCCCTCGCCCGGGCGCAGAAGGTGCAGGAGCGTGTGCGCAGCCTGGGGTTCCGCTGGCCCGACCTGCAGGCGGCGATGGCCAAGGCGCGGGCAGAGCTCGGCGAACTGGAAGCCGCGTCCCGTCCGGATGAGGCGGCCGAGGAGCTGGGCGACGCCCTCTTCACGTTGATCAACGTCGCCATCTTCCAGGGGGTGGACGCCGAGCAGGCGCTGCGGGACGCCACGCGCAAGTTCGTGCAGCGCTTCGCCCGCCTGGAGGCGCTGGCCAGGGCCAGCGGCCGCCCCCTGCGGGAGCACGCGCCGCAGGAGCTGCTGGCGCTGTGGGAGCAGGCCAGGGGCAACCATGCGGGTGGATAAGTACCTGCAGGTGAGCCAGCTGGTGCGACGGCGCGTCCTGGCGCAGCGCCTCTGCGACGCCGGGCGGGTACAGGTCAACGAGCGGCGGGCCAAACCCGCCACTCCCGTGGCCGTGGGCGACGTCCTGGAGGTCTCCCTGGGAGAGCGGCGGCTGCGCGTGCGCGTGCTGCACCTGCCCGCCTCACCACGGGAAGCGGGACGGAAGCCGTCATATGAAGTCCTGGGCGAGGCACCCTCGAGGTGGTGGTCGTGATGCCGGCGATCAGCGCCATCGGCGCGCGAGAAATCCTGGACTCCCGGGGCAATCCCACCGTGGAGGCCGACCTCTACCTGGACGACGGGGCGTGGGGGCGGGCGGCGGTGCCCTCCGGGGCGTCCACCGGGGAGGCCGAGGCGCTGGAGCTGCGCGACGGCGGGCGGCGGTACCTGGGGCGGGGGGTGCGCCAGGCGGTACGGGCCATCGTCGAGGAAATCGCCCCGGCGCTGCGTGGCCTGCCCGCGGACCAGGGGGAGATCGACCGTCGCCTCATCGCCCTGGACGGCACCCCGAACAAGGCGCGCCTGGGGGCGAATGCCATCCTGGCCGTCTCCCTGGCGCTGGCCAAAGCCATCGCCGCCTCCCGCCGCCTCCCCCTCTACCGCAGCCTGGGAGGCGAAGGCGCCCGCCGGCTGCCGGTGCCCACCATGAACGTGGTCAACGGCGGAGCCCACGCCGACAACACCCTGGACATCCAGGAGTTCATGATCGTCCCCTGGGGAGCGGCACGCTACAGCGAGGCGCTGCGCATGGGAGCGGAGGTCTTCCACCACCTGAAGGCCCTGCTGCGCGAGCGCGGGCTGAGCACGGGGGTGGGCGATGAAGGGGGATTCGCCCCCAACGTGCGGGACGCCGCCGAGGCGCTGGCCCTCCTGGTGGAGGCCATCACCCGGGCGGGGTATGCCCCCGGGGAGGACGTCGTCCTCGCCCTGGACGTGGCGGCCAGCGAGCTGGCCGCCGGCGGCAGCTACCACTTCCGGCGGGAGGGGCGGGTGCGCACCCCGGAGGAGGTGATGGCCTATTACGCCGCGCTGGCCGCCGAGTTCCCCCTGCGCTCCATCGAGGACGGGCTGGGGGAGCACGACTGGGCAGCCTGGCGGACGATGACGGTCCGCCTGGGCGGGACGCTGCAGCTGGTGGGGGACGACATCTTCGTCACCAACCCCCAGCGGCTGCGGCGGGCCATCGCCGAGGGGGTGGCCAACGCCATCCTGGTCAAGCCCAACCAGATCGGTACACTGACGGAGACCCTGGAGACCATGGCGCTGGCGCAGGAGGCGGGTTACGCGGTCATCCTCTCCCACCGTTCGGGCGAGACAGAGGACACCACCATCGCCGACCTGGCGGTGGCGGTGGGCGCCGGGCAGATCAAGACCGGCGCTCCATCGCGGGGCGAGCGCGTGGCCAAGTACAACCAGCTGCTGCGCATCGAGGAGGCCCTGGGCTCCGATGCCGAATTCGCCGGGCGGCGGGGGCTGCGGGTCCCCGCCTGACCGCGGCGGCGCAGGATTTTCCCCGCCGCCGTCGGCCTCCGCGCAGGATTTCCCCTGCTCCCGTCCAACTCTAGGAGACGCCAATGCCGGAGTCCCCTCCCTCCCGCCGCACCCTGGTTCCCCCGGCGCCGCGCCACCGTTTCCCCCGCTGGGTCGTGCCGCTGCTCGCCCTGGCCGTGGGGGCCCTCCTGCTGCACGCCTACGGGGCGAGCACCCTCACCGCCTACCGGATGCGCCGCGAGGCCGCGCGCCTGGAGCGCCAGGTCCAGGCCCTGCGCCGGGAGAACGCCCAGCTGCGGGAGGAGATCCGCCGGCTGCACACCCCGGCCTACATCGAGCGGCTGGCCCGCGAGCAGCTGGGCCTGGTCAGACCCGGGGAGATCCCGGTGATCCTCGTCCGGCCCACTCCCTCGCCCCCGCCCGCACCGTGAGCGCGCTGCCGGCCGGGCCCTGCCAAAGCCAGCAGTGCACCCCGCCCCACCCCTACGGTGAGCGCACACACGGCGGCCGCCCGATTGACACCTCTTGGGTCCCCGCATATAATGCGCTTGCCCAATTTCCAGGTGTCCGTGCGGAGGAGGCCAGATCCCGCCCCAGATGAGCGTTGAAGTCGGCACTATCGTCGAAGGGACCGTCGTCAAGATCACGCACTACGGGGCCTTCGTGGAGTTGCCCGACGGCAAGAGCGGCCTCGTCCACATCTCCGAGATCGCCGACACCTACGTCAAGGACGTCAAGGACTACCTGAAGGAGCAGGAGCGCGTCCGCGTCAAGATCCTCGGCATAAACGAAAGGGGCAAGCTCGACCTCTCCGTGAAGCAGGCGCTCTCTCCGGAGGAGCGCGCCGCCCGCGCCAGGGCCCGCAGCTCCTTCGAGGACAAGCTGAAGGCCTTCATGAAGGAGTCCGAGGAGCGCCTATTGGACCTCAAGCGCAACACCGAGGCCAAGCGCGGCGGCCGCCGCCGCAAGTAGCTCCCCCGCCTGCTCCGCTCCGTCCACAGGAATCCGGAAGGATTCTGGCGTATTTGACGGGCATTGCCGTCCGGCCCCAGACAGCCATCACAGGCGGAGGTGAGGGGTGTGCCGCTGTGGCGCAAGGCGAACAAGATCGCCCTGCTGGAACAGATCCCGACGTTTCGCGGTCTCTCCCGTAGAGAGCTCGCCCGGGTGGCCGCCTTGGCGGATGAGGTCGAGGTGCCGGCGGGGAAGCGGCTGGCCACAGCGGGAGAGACCGGGCGGGAGTTCTCCGTCATCATCGCCGGTGAGGCCGACGTCCGCACCGCCCGGGGCCGCAAGATCCGTCTGGGCCCTGGGGAGTTCGCCGGGGAGATGAGCCTGGTGGATGGGGAGCCCCGGTCGGCCACGGTGGACGCGATCACCCCCATGCGCCTGCTCGTCATCGCGCACCGCGACTTCTGGCGCATGCTGGACGCTGTGCCGCTGATCACGCGCAAGATCATGCGCACACTGGCACGGCGCCTCCGCGAGGCGGAGCAGAGCTCGACCGGCTAGCTACCCCCGCCGGGTGCATGCGGCCAGCACGCGTGGGGGCGTCATCGGCAGTTCGGTGAGCTCGACCCCGGTGGCATCGGCGATGGCGCTGGCCACAGCCGCCGCGCCGGCGATGACCGGCGGTTCTCCAACCCCCTTGGCCCCAAAGGGGCCTTCGGCTGACGGAACCTCCACCAGCACGGCCTCCAGCGGGGCCACCCCGGTGGCGCGGGGGAGGGCGTAGTCGGCAAAGGTGCTGCAAAGCGGCGTCCCCGCCCCGTCATAGGCCAGTCCCTCCAGGAGAGCCCATCCGGTGGCCTGCGCCGCGCCCCCGAAGATCTGCTCCTCCACCGCCGCGGGGTTGATGGCAAATCCCACGTCCTGGATCACCACCTGCCGCTCGATGCGGATCGCGCCGGTCTCCCGGTCCACCGTCACCTTGACCAGGTGCGCGGCGAACCCCGGGGCCTGCCGCGGGGAGGCCACCGCGCCGCGGCCAAATACCGGTGGGTACCTGGCACCGAAGCGCATCGACCGCTCGGCGACCTCGTCCAGAGCGATCCCCCGGGAGGGCACGCCGCGCACCCGCACCTGTCCCTCGGCGATCTCCAGGTCGTCCTCGCGCGCCTCCAGCTCCCTGGCGGCGATGGCCAGGATCTGTCGCCGCGCGTCCTCCGCGGCCAGGCGCACCGCCGCCCCCACGGTGTACAGGGTCTTGCTGCCCGCAGACATCCCCGCGTAGGGCGCCTGGTCGCTGTCCGCGCCGACCACGCGCACCTGCTCCACCGGCACCCCCAGCACCTCCGCGGCGATCTGGGCCATGGCCGTGAAGGTGCCGGTGAGGTCCACGGCACCCACCACCACCTGGAAGGTCCCGTCGGTGTTGGCGCGCACGCAGGCGCTCGCCGACTCCACGCCTCCAGTCCACCCGCCGACCGCCACGCCCACGCCGTCGCCGGGACGGCGGTCCTGCCAGAGGGGGTGCGCCCGTGCCCGCTCCAGGACCTGGCGCAGGCCGATCCGCGGCCAGGGACGTCCAGAGGGCTGCGGGTCGCCCTCCGCGGAGGCGTTCTGCAGCCGCAGGTCGATGGGGTCGCGGCCGAGCCGCCGGGCCAGGCGATCCATCATCCCCTCGATGGCGAAGGT
>JBBIIQ010000008.1:13493-23230 GCA_037446405.1 Armatimonadota bacterium
CCGGGGGCGCGGTAGGCGCCCACCGGCGGCAGGTGGGTCATGACGTTGAACCCTTCGATGAGCAGGTGCGGGACTTTGTAGTACCCCCCGAGCAGCGTGCCGGCGATGGCGGCGGTGCCGCCGGGCTCCGCGCCGCAGTCGAACACCAGGCGGGCCTGCAACGCCAGGAGCGTCCCGTCCCGCCGCGCCCCCAGGCGCACGGTGATCGTGGTCGCCGGCGCCACGTTGGCCACCAGGAAGTCGTCGCGCCGCGGCAGCACCAGCCGCACCGGCCGGCGCACCGCCAGCGCCAGCGCCGCGGTCAGTCCCTGGGTGAAGAGGATCTTGCTGCCGAAGCCGCCACCGATGGCCATGGGCACCACCCGCACCTGCTGCTCGGGCAGCCCCAGGAGGTCGCACACCTGCGCCCGGACGTAGAAGATGCCCTGCGTCGCCGTGTAGATGGTCACCCCGCCGCGGATGAGGTCGGGCACGGCCACGGTGGCGTGCGGCTCCAGGTAGCCCTGGTAGACACGGGCGGTGCGGAAGGTCTCCTCCAGGACCACCTCCGCTTCGCGGAATCCCAGGGCGATGTCCCCCCGGGTGTAGCGGACGACGCTGGCCGTGTTGCGCGGCCTGGCCTCCCTGACCTCCTGCACCGCCACCGCGGCGTGCCCGGCGGCCTGCCCGTCCCCCCCGCCCGCCTGCGGGTTGACCAGCGGGGCGTCGGGCCGCATGGCCTCCTCGGGGTCGAGCACCGCAGGGAGCACCTCGTACGTCACCGCCCCGGCCAGCGCGTCCACGCCGTCCGCCGCCGCCGCCTCGCTCTCCGCCAGGACCGCCGCCACGGGATGCCCGGCGAACCGCGCCTCGCCCTCGGCCAGCAGGAGGTGCTCCTCCCGGGAGGCCCCCGCAGCCAGCGGCAGATCCTCCGCCAGGAGGACGGCGACGACGCCGGGGACAGCCAGGGCCGCGTCCCGGTCCACTCCGAGGATGCGCGCGTGCGCGTGCGGCGAGAGGAGCAGCCGGGCGTGGAGCAGCCCGGGCAGGCGCAGATCCTCGGTGTAGCGGACTGCCGCCGTCACCTTCTCCCTGCCGTCTGTCCGCGGCATGCGCCGCCCCACGTGCCTGCTCATCGGTCGTCCTCGCCGGCCCGCGCTCTCCTGCCGCGCCGGTCTAGGCCTCGATCCCCAGCAGCGCGGCCACGTCTTCGAAGGTGCGCCAGGTGATGTCGTCCCGCTGCAGGCGGCGGGAGGACTCGGCGATGTCGCCCTGCGCCTCCAGCGCCCGCAGCTGCTCGTCCATCCGCTCCAGGAGGTTCCGCAGGCGGACGGCCAGCCCCTTCGGTGGCAGGTGCTGCAGCGCGCCGCGCACGCGCTCCAGCGCCGCCACCTCGTACTGCCGGGCCAACCGGTCCAGCTCCAGGGCCTCGACCCGGGAGAAGGCCACCAGGCTGCGTCGCTCCTCCAGCGCCTGCAGCACCGCCCGCCGCACCTCCCGCAGCAGGGCCTCCTCCACGGCCGCCTAGGCCCCCCCGCCGGCCAGGCGCGGGAGACGCACCTCCTGGTCGCGGTACTGCAGCTGGTAGAGCTTGGTGTAGATGCCGCCGCGCGCCAGCAGCTCCTGGTGCCGCCCCTCCTCGACGATACGGCCTTTGTGCAGCACCAGGATGCGGTCCACGTGCTGGATGGTGGAGAGGCGGTGGGCGATGATGATGGAGGTGCGGCCGCGCAGCACCTTCTGCAACGCCTCCTGGATGAGGATCTCCGTCTCCACGTCCACGCTGCTGGTGGCCTCGTCCAGCACCAGGAGGATCTCCGGGTTGTGGGCGATGGCCCGGGCGAAGGCGATGAGCTGCTTCTGCCCCACCGAGAGCGTCGCCCCGCGCTCCTTCACCTCGGTGCGGTAGCCCGCCGGCAGGCGGTCGATGAAGCGGTGCGCGTTGACGAACTGCGCCGCGCGGCGCACCTCCTCATCGGAGATCTCCCTATTGCCCAGGCGGATGTTGTCCTCCACCGTGCCGGAGAAGAGGAAGACGTCCTGCAGCACCAGCCCGATGTGCCGCCGCAGGTCGCGCTGCGCGTAGCGGCGCACGTCCACCCCGTCCACCAGCACCTGCCCCCGCTGCGGGTCGTGGAAGCGGCAGATCAGGTTGATGATGGAGGACTTCCCTGCGCCGGTGTGGCCGACGAAGGCCACGCTCTCCCCCGGGCGGATGCGGAAGGAGATGTCCCTGAGCACCCAGTCGGGCGCGCCGTCTCCGGCGGGGGCGTAGGCGAACCAGACGTGGCGGAACTCGATCTCCCCGCGCACCCGCTCCAGGGGCAGGGGCAGGGGAGGGTCCTCCACCTCCACGGGCTCGTCCAGCAGGCGGAAGATCCGCTCCGAGGAGGCCATGGCCGCCTGCAGGATGTTGTACTTCTCCGCCAGCTCCTCGATGGGCTCGAAGAAGCGCTGCGCGTACTGGATGAAGGCCACCAGCAGGCCGATGGTCACCGAGGCACGGAAGACTCCCCCGCCGAAGACCAGGATGAGGGCGATGGCCAGGGCGCTGATCACCCCCACCGAGGGGTGGAAGAGGGCGAAGGCGCGCAGGCCGCGCAGGTGCCAGCCCAGCAGCTCCCGGTTCAGCACGTCGAACTGCTGGAAGTTCCGCCGCTCCCGGTTGAAGAGCTGCACGATGGCCATGCCCGTAATGTTCTCGTTGAGGTAGGCGTTGATCCGGGCCAGCCGCGTGCGCACGGCGCGGTAGGTCTCCCGCGCCTTCACCCGAAAGAGGACGGTGGCCAGCAGGATCAGGGGGATGACGGTGAAGGTGATAAGGGCCAGGCGCCACTCCAGCAGCAGCAGCACCACCACGATGCCCACCAGGGTGATCAGGTCGCCGAAGATGCCCACCACGCCCTGGGTGATCATCTCGTTGAGGGCGTCGATGTCGTTGGTGATGCGCGTGACCAGCCGGCCCACGGGGGTGCGGGTGTAGAAGCTGATGGAGAGGCGCTGCAGGTGGCTGAACAGGGCCAGGCGCAGGTCGTACATCGCCCGCTGCCCCACCACCTGCATGAGGTAGCTCTGCAGGTAGCGGAAGGCAAACCCCGCCAGGAGGATGGCCACGTACAGGGCGGTGAGGGCTCCCAACCCGCCCAGGCGTCCCGGGGTGATGTGCCGGTCGATGCCCAGGCGCACCAGGTACGGACCGGCCAGGGCGGCGGCGGAACTGAGCAGCAACAACAGCACGGACAGCCCCACCAGCCGCCAGTAGGGCCGCACGTATCCCAGGAGCCGCCGCATCAGCCGCCCGTCGTAGGCCTTCCCCAGGATCTCCTCTTCCTGCAGGTAGACGGACACGCTACTGCTCCGCCTCCAGCTCTTCCTGCAGGAGCTGCTTGCGGTAGAGGTCGGCGTAGAGGCCGCCCCGCGCCAGCAGCTCCTCGTGGGTCCCCCGCTCCACGATGCGCCCCTCGTCCAGCACGACGATCTGGTCGGCGTGGCGCACGGTGGAGATGCGGTGCGAGATGAGGATGCTGGTGCGCGTGGCCAGCACCCCGCGCAGCCGCTCCAGGATCTGGGCCTCGGTGTGGGTGTCCACGCTGGAGAGGGCGTCGTCCAGGATGAGGATGGCGGGGTCGCGGGCCAGTGCCCGGGCCAGGGTCGCCCGCTGCTTCTGCCCTCCCGACAGCGTGACCCCTCGCTCGCCCACCATGGTGCTGTAGCCCTGGGGGAACTCCTGCACCTCCGCTGCCAGCTGCGCCACCTCCGCCGCGGCCAGGACGCGCCGCCCGTCGGCGGACTCCAGGCCGAAGCCCAGGTTCTGCTCGATGGTCTCGGAGAAGAGGAACGGCTCCTGGGGCACGAAGCCGATGGCCCGGCGGAGGACGGCCAGCGGCAGGCGCCGGCTGTCCACCCCGTCGATCAGGACCCGGCCCTCGGTGGGGTCGAAGAGGCGGGCGATCAGGCTGACCAGGGTGCTCTTCCCGCTGCCCGTCGGCCCCACCACCGCCAGCGTGCTCCCCGCGGGGATGCGCAGGGTGATGCCGTGCAGCACCGGCTTCCCGTCGTAGGCGAAGGTCACGTCGCGGAACTCGATCTCCCCGCGGATGGCCCGCAGCGGATGCGGGTCAGGGTGGTCGGCGATGGCGGGGCGCACGTTGAGGATCTCGTCCAGCCGTCCCATGGAGGCCAGCCCCTGCTGGATCAGGTTGGTCACCCATCCCAGGGCGATCATCGGCCAGGCCAGCTGCCCCAGGTAGGCGTAGAACTGCACCAGGGTGCCCACGGTGATCCGGCCCTGCACCACAGCCAGACCGCCCTGCCAGAGGAGGACGGCCGCGGCCACCCCCAGGATCAGGGTCATCGACGGCCACAGCGCGCCCTGGACGACCATCAGCCGCAGGTTCCGCCGGATGAACTCCCGGCCCAGCCGGCCGAAGTCGGCGATCTCATAGGGCTCTTGGGCGAAGGCCTTGACCACGCGGATGCCGGAGAAGTTCTCCTGCGCCCGGGCGGAGAGGGTGCTGAACTGCTCCTGCACCTGCTGGAAGCGGTGGTGGATCTGCCGCCCGAGCAGGAAGAAGGTCACGGCGATGAGCGGCATGATGGCGCCCACCCACAGCGCCAGGCGGGGATCCAGCCGGACCATCCAGCCGCCCACCAGCAGCAGCATCACCGGGGTGTTCACGGCGTACATGATGCCCGGCCCGGCCAGTCGCTGTACCGCGTGCAGGTCGTTGATGGCGCGGGCCATCAGGTCCCCGGTGCGGGTGTGCTGGAAGAAGCCCAGGTGCAGGCGCTGCAGGTGGGCAAAGTAGGCGTTGCGCAGCTCGTACTCGATGCGGCGGGAGGCGCCGATGATGCTGGTCCGCCAGAAGAAACGGATGGCCGCCGCCAGCAGGGCCAGGCCCACGTAGGCGGCGGCCAGCCCCAGCAGCGCCGGCAGGGAGATGCCGGCGCGGATGCCGTCCACGGCGCGCCGCAACACGGCGGGGGCGAGGAGCGCCACGCCGGTGGCCACCACGCCCAGGGCGAACCCTCTGGCGTATTCCCAGCGGTGTCTGAGGATGTAGCCGCGCAGGCGCTGGCTGATCATGGACTCGGCGGGCAGACCGCTCCCTGGCGAAACGCTTTTCCATTATAGCGTGGCCGGGCCGGCCCACAGCCCGCGCCCCCGCGGCCCGGCGCACCGCGCCGGGTGACCGCTAGCGCAGCCAGTCCCGCAGGGGAGCGATCCGCACCCCTGTTGTCGCCAGCTCTGCGCGCACGGCCCGGGCGATGTCCGCGGCACCGGGCGTGTCGCTGTGCAGGCAGAGGGTGTCGGCCTGCAGGGGCACCGCCTCACCGGTGACGGCGACGACGGTCCCCTGCGTGAGCAGGCGCACGGCCCGCTCGGCGGCGGCGCGGGGATCGGTAATCAATCCTGCGGGATGGTGGCGCGGCACCAGCGTGCCGTCGGATTGGTACGCGCGGTCGATGAACGCCTCCGCGGCCACGCGCAGGCCCGCCCGCCGCGCCCGTTCTGCCCAGCGGGATCCGCCGGGGGCGACCAGGGGCAGCCCCACGGAGCCCACCGCTTCGATCACGGCGTCGGCCACGGCATCGTCGGCGGCCGCCGCATGGTAGAGGGCGCCGTGGAGCTTGACGTGCTGCAACGTAACCGCCTCCGCGGCGGCGAGGGCGGCGAGGGCGCCGATCTGGTAGAGGAGCATCTGCACCAGCTCCTCCGGACGCACCGTCATCGCCCGGCGGCCGAAACCCTGCAGGTCGGGATACCCGGGGTGCGCTCCCACGGCCACGCCGTGCGCCGCCGCCAGCCGCACCGTCCGCCGCATCACCAGGGGGTCGCCGCCGTGGAAGCCGCAGGCCACGTTCACCGACGTCCCCAGCGGCACGAGTTCCTCGTCGGCTCCGATGCGGTAGAGGCCGAAGCTCTCCCCGGCGTCGGCGTTCAGGTCGACCACCAGCCCCGCCCCCGCCGCCACCGTCCCTTCACCTGGAAAGGATGATCCGGGCCGCCTGTCCCCGTCGACCGCCGGTCACGTCGCCAGGGTTCACGGGGAAGGGGAGCGGGTGAGCTGTAGGACGAAGGGGTTGGTGGCCCGCTCGCGGCCGACCGTTGTGGGCGGGCCGTGCCCCGGGTAGAGCGCGGTCTCGTCGGGCAGCGGCAGGATGTGCCGGGCGATCGAGGCCAGCAGCTGCGCCCCGTCGCCGCCGGGCAGGTCGGTGCGGCCGATGCTGCCGGCAAAGATCACGTCGCCGACGAAGGCCACCCCCTCCCCAAGGAGGATCAGGTGCCCCGGGCTGTGCCCGGGCGCGTGGAGGACGCGGAAGGTCAGCCCGCCCGCGGTGACGTCGTCCTCCTCCCGCAACCACCGGTCTGCGGGAGGCGGCGCCTCCACGTAGAAGCCGAAGATCTCCGCCCGCAGCGCAGCCGCGTCCAGCGTCTCCCGCTCCTCGCCCAGGGCGAGAAAGGGCACGCCCGTGGCCTCGCGGACGGCGCGGATCGCGCCCACGTGGTCGAAGTGGCCGTGTGTGGCCACGATCGCCTCGGGGACAAGCTCCAGGCGGCGCAGGCGGGCGAGGACGCGCTCCGGCTCATCCCCGGGGTCGATGATCAGCGCCCGACGCGTCTGGGCGTCTGCGGCCAGATAGCAGTTGGCCTGCAGGGGTCCCACGGAGAGGACATCCACTAGCATACCGCCCCGTGCCTACCGCCCGGCCAGCGCCAGGGGAAAGTGGCCCAGGTAGGCGCGCGCCTGCCGCAGGCGTTCCGCCAGGCGGTCGGGCCATCCCTCTCCATCGATGTCCGCCACCGGCATGAAGAGGAGCGCGTTGGCCCGCCCCAGGCGGATGCCGAACTCCACGCCGGGGTAGGGGGCATCCACCCAGCGGACCGACGGGACATCCAGGGTCACCTCGGGGGCGACGGAGGCCAGCGCGGCACGGAGTCGGCGGCGGGCCTCCTGGGCGGAGAGGGCCATCAGGGATTCAGCGCAGGGCGGCGACGGCGTACTCGTTCAGCGCCGCGCGGCAGGCGTCCTCCGGCGTCGCCCCGGTCGCCAGGACGTCCACGACCTGATTGCCGCGCACCAGCAGCACGGCGAAGACCGGCGTGCCGTCCTTCAGGCGCAGCCCGAGCGCCACGGTGTCCCCCGACGCTCTCGTCTTCTGCAGGTCGACCAGCAGTCGCGCCAGCTCCGACATTGCACCACTATTATACCCCGGCACGAGGGCAGATGGACGGCGGTGGCAGGAAGGAGATGGACCGCGCGCCGGCCGTTCAGCGCTGCTGCAGCCGGCTGATGAAGCTCTCGATGGGGATCGCCGTCAGCGTGACGATGCGCACGCTGCCCCGCGCACCCAGCTCCACCGAGACCCGGGCGACGGTGTCGCTGTCGGGCGCCTCCACGATGTTGACGAAGTCATAGGGTCCCAGCACCGCGTACTGCTGCAGGACCTTCACCCCCATGGCCTCGATCTCCCGGTTCACCTCCCTGATCCGGGAAGGGTTCTTCAGCAACGTCTCCGCACCGCTTTCGGTCAGTGTGCTGAGCATGATGTAGGTCCCCACCCTCTCCACCTCCGTCTTCGGTCTGGTGCCCATTCCTTCGCCCCCGGGGTCCGGCCTCCTACGGGGCGGTCATTCTTCAGCATCCTCCCTAGATGCTCTTCAGCAGCACTGAAGAAATTTGCCTCAGGCGGCAGGAACTTCAGTCAACCCGTCGAAGCGGGGCATGACGGGGCTGGCCGGGTGGGATCCTCCCCTTCCCCGAGCAGGCGCACCCAGGGGTCTAAAAACCAGACCTTCTGTCGATAACAAGGGTGCAGACCACACGGGGAGGATGACGATGAGGAGGATCCTTGCTGCGCTACTTCTGGCGCTGACCCTGGGTGTCCTCGTCCCCACCGTCGCGACGGGCCCGGCGTTCGCCGGGAGGGGGGACGTCGACTCCTTCGGGGAGACCAGGAACTAGCGCCGGCGTCATCTTGCACTGAGAGTCCTGCCCGGCCCGGCCCGCCTCAGAGCGCCCGCGGGGGTGGGGCGTGACGCTGGGGGCCAGGATCCGGGAGCTGCGGCGTGCCAGGGGGCTGACGCAACGGGCCCTGGCCGGGGACGACCTGTCGGAGAGCTTCATCAGCATGCTGGAGCACGACAAGGTCCGCCCCTCCATAGGGTCGCTACGCCTGCTGGCCGACCGCCTGGGCGTCCCCCTTTCTGCCCTCATTGACGACCGTCCTCGCCCCGACGAGGCCGACGCCCTTCTGCGTCACGGCGACGTCCTGCTCCGGCAGCACCGTTTCACCCCCGCCATGGAGCACTACCAGGCTGCACAGGCGCTGGCCGAACGGCTGGCCGACCCGCAGCGCCTGGCGGAGGCTCACCTGGGCATGGGGCAGGCGCTGCTTGGGGTCAGGCAGTTCGACCTGGCCGAGCGCCACCTGGAGAAGGCCGGGGGCTACGCGCAGGCCCTGGGGGACCTGCGCCTGCGCGCCCTGGTGGCCCAGGCCCGCGGCCTGCTGGCTATCCGGCAGCGCCGCTTCTCTGCGGCCCGGCCGCACCTGGCAGAAGCCCTCGCCCTGATCCGGCAGACCTCGCCTCCGGACCGGCGCCTGGAGGCGGTCATCCTCACCAACCTCGGCCGCGTATACGTCAACCTGGCCCTGCCGCTGCAGGCTCTGGAGTGCTTCCAGGCAGCCCGGCCGTTGCTGGAGGCGGCCTCCGACCCCATGGGCCTGGCCACGCTGCAGATCAACAGCGGGATGGCCTACGCCCAGCAGCGCGCCTTCGACGAGGCGGCGCGGGAGTTCCGGCAGGCGGCGGAGTTCCTCCTGGTACAGGAGAACCTGCAGCTGCTTGGTGCAGTGAAGCGCAACCTGGCCATGCTCCTGCTGGACCGGGGAGACGCGGCGGGGGCAGAGCCGCTCCTGCGCCAGAGCCTGGCTATTGCCAGGCAGCTGGCCGACGACGCCGGGCAGGCGCACACGCTGACCGAACTCGCCCGCGCCGCGCTGGCGCAAAACAGGGTGACAGAGGCGGAGGACCTAGCCGGTGAGGCCAGGCGACTGGCCGCGCAGGTCGACGACCCCGCGGAGGCGGCCCTGGCGGTCATGGTCCTGGCCGCGGCGGCGCACAGGCGGCAGCGGCTGGAGGAGGCCGCCGCGCGGTACCGAGAGGCCGCCGACGCATTCTGGAGCCTGGAGATGTTCAGAGAGGCCGGGGACGCCCTGCGTGAGCTCGGCTTCGTCTACCTGGATGCAGGAAGGGAGGGAGAGGCCGCTCATGCCTTCGCCCGGGCGTTCACCGCGCAGAAGGCGCTGGCGGCCGTAGAGCCATGAGGACGGCCACACCCAGGACGTTCAGCACCCCGGAGACGATGCTCCGCGAGCTGGCCCGTCTCAGCGCGCAGGCCAGCCCGTCGCGGCAGCTGCCGCACCCCGGCGGGCTGCTGCAGGAGGTCCTGGCAGAGGTCGACGTCGAGGGGACCACCTACCGCCTCTCCCGTCTCCGCCGGCGCCCGCGGACGGTGGACCTGACGCCGCGCGAGCTGGAGATCGCCCGCCTGGTGGCCAAGGGGCTGCCCACGAAGGCCATCGGCGCCATGCTCGGCATCAGTGCGTGGACGGTGCTCACCCACCTGCGCCGTGTCTTCGCCCGGCTGGGCGTGCACAGCCGGACGGCCATGGTCAAGCGGCTCAGTGACGAGGGCCTGCTCTGATATGGAAGGACCGGTCAAGTGGTTTGTGGACGGTCGCCTGGTGGTTCA
>JBBIIQ010000009.1:0-2988 GCA_037446405.1 Armatimonadota bacterium
CTGGCGGGCGCCCACGCAGCCGGGCGCCGCTCTGGCCGCGGCAGCCATCGCCTCCAGCTCGGGGATGCTGACCGCGAAGTCGTCCCGCAGGCTGGCGTGCGCCGCCGCCAGCAGCCCGCCCAGCGCGGCGGTATCCGCCCGCTCCAGGGCGGATGCGGCCTCCCGCACCCGGCGGTTCTCCGTAATCACGTGACGCGCCCGGCGGCGCAGCGGTTCGGGCAGCCCCTCCAGCAGCGGCAGGTCCTCCACCTCCAGGTCGCGCAGGGAACGGATCTGCGGCCGGACGCGGCGCAGCAGCGCCACCGCCTCCTCGCACTCCTGGCGCCGCTGGTTGTAGGCGGAGTCCTGCAGCGCCCGCCGCACGCCCGTGTCGCAGACGACCAGGACGAGGGAAGGAGGCAGGAGGACGTGGCTGGAGTCCAGCGAGCGGCAGTCCAGGAAGAGCGCGCATCCGGGGCGAGACAGCGCCGCGGCGAACTGATCCATGATCCCGCAGCGCACGCCGACGAACTCCACCTCCGCGCGCTGCGCCAGGAGCGCCACCTGGCGGCGCTCGAGGTGGGCGCCGGCGACCGCCAGCAGCGCCAGGGCGGTGGCCACCTCCAGGGCAGCCGAGCTGCTCAGGCCGGCGCCCATGGGCAGGTCACCGCCCACCGCGGCCGTCACCCCGCGCAGCCGCACCCCCGCGCACAGCAGCTCCCCGGCCACCCCCTGGATGTAGCGCGCCCAGCGCGGCGCGGGCGGCGCCTGGGGGCGGTCGGCGGGGAGGACGACCTCCTCGTCAACGTCGGCGGCGTGGAAGCGGAGGACAGGGTCGGCGCATCCCCTCGCGGCCACAAAGACGTGGCGGTCGATGGCCGCCGGGAGCACCAGCCCCTCGTTGTAGTCGGTGTGCTCCCCGATGATGTTGACGCGCCCCGGCGCGCGGGCAAGGACCTCCGGCGTGCGGCCGAACCGCCGCCGGAACGTTTCCCGGACCGCTGGCTCCGCCGGCCGCTCTGACCCTCCCACGGAGGCTGGCGCCTCCTAGCGTGCCCCCATCAGGATCTCGAAGACAATGTGGTCCAGCCGTTCATACAGGGACGTGCGTCGTTCGCCGGTGACCGACGAGGCGGATTCTTCCTGCGTTGCATCCTCATCCCAGAGTCTGACCTCCTGGAGCAGGTGCTGCACCTCGAGGTCTTCGTGGAACTGGCGCACCTTCTCCGCAAGGATCTCGTAGGCGCGGATGCACCCCCGGACGAACTCCCACACCCCCTGCTCGTCGGTGGTGCGATAGGGATGCGCGTCAAATGAGCGGGGTCCCGGCCAGGCCGCGTCTTCCAGGAGCTTCACCACGAAGAAGCTGTCTTTGAGGTTGGCCGCCCCGAAGCGCAGGTCCTGATCGAAGCGCAGCGGCCGCTGCGCGTTGAGGTGAATGCCGAACAACTTGCCCGCGTAGAGGGCGTGGGCCACCTCATGGGCCGGGTTGAGACCGGCCATGGCCGCGTGCGCCACCTCCGGGACCACGCCCACCCTCTCAGGATGGTCCAACGTGCCGATGAACGCCAGCGCGTGCCCGACCGTGGCCAGGTAGAGGTCGCCGCGGGGCTCGTTGGGCTTGGGCTCGATGGACAGGCGCATCGGGTAGCCCTGCCCGGCAATGTACTCCACCAGCCCGTTGAACCCTTCGCGGAGGCGCTGCAACGCGTCCACCGGCGAGCGGCTCGCATCCACTTCTGCCCCGTCCCGGCCGCCCCAGATGTTGAAGAGGGGCGCGCCCAGCAGATATCCCACATCGATGGCCGCCTGATACTGCGCCATGGCCAGGCGGCGGATGCGCCGCTCGCTGGAGGAGAGGCCGCCGTCCGCGAATCTCGGGTCAGAGAAGACGTCGGAACCGCAGGCGACGCAGACCATCCCGGTGTCGTCCATGCGCCGCCGGGCTTCGGCGATCAGGCGGTCTCGCTGGTGGAGGGAGCTCCCGGGCGGAACCAGGTCCTCGGCGTGCAGTTCGAAGCCCTGCGCACCGCATGCGGCCAGGCCGGTCATCGCCGCCAGCGGGTCCAGCGGCGCCCGCGTCGGGGCACCGAAGGGGTCTGCCCCTCTGTGCATCACCGTCCACAGCCCAAAACTGTAGATCCGCGGCGGTCTCACTGCAGCGCGGCGGCCAGCTCGGGGTGCTGCCGGCTGTACTCCTCGAGGGAAATGCCGGCCTCGTAGCTCGTGGCTGCCTGGCGCAGGGCCAAAGCGCCGGCCGCGGGCCCCAGCGGATGGCCGAAGATTGCCGATCCGGCCATCGGCACCACATCACGTCCGAAGAGCGCATAGTTGGCCGCAAGCGTGCGGGCGGTCACCCCGCCCGAGCAGGTAGGCAGGACCGGGGGCAGATGCGCCCAGGGATCCCGCAGGACACCCGCCAGGCCCGCGGCCTCTGCCGCGCTCCCGCTGCGCAGGTACCCGCCCCGCGCATACAGGTCCAGGTAGTCCCCGCCCAGCAGCCGCACGAACTTCGCGTAGACCCTGGTGTCGATCCCGCAGCCGGACCGCTGGGAGAGGAGCGACCGCCCCCCGGAGTGCACGTAGATGGGGATGCCGACGTCTTCGTCCTCGCTCAGCATCTGCAGCGCCGCCAGTCCCGCGGCGAAGACGTTGACCATCAGCCCGCCCGCTCCCGCCCGGGCCGCGTCCCGCGCCGCCTGCAGCATCTGGTCCGGGCGCCCGCTGACGTGCGCGCAGTAGATGACGGAGCGGCCGGTCTCCTCCCGCACGCGGCGCAGCGCCTCCGAGACGGCGCACACCCGCGGCAGCAGCGGGCAATAGGGAGGATTGTTCATCTTCTCATCGTCCTTGATCAGGTCGACCCCGCCGCGCGCGGCCGCCGCGCATCGAGCAGCCACCTCGTCGGGCGTCCGCCCGGCGCCGGGGGGGGGGGGGGCGCCCCCCCGCGGGGGGGGGGGCCGGCGCCGCCCCCCCCCCGGCCCCCCCCCCCCGGCCCCCGGCCCCCGC
>JBBIIQ010000009.1:2998-14176 GCA_037446405.1 Armatimonadota bacterium
GCAGGTCGTCGTCTCGGCGCAGCACCGCCCGCGTTCCCCCCACGCCGAACCGCGGCCCCCGAAATGCGCCCAGGAGGCTTTCCGGCAGCACCACATCGGCCAGGCGCACGACGTCCGCGAAGGGCCGCTCGAAGAGCGGACCTGCCGTGAGGTAGAGCCAGATGGCCGGAAACAGCGACCCGCGGTCCGGCAGGTTGGCGGAGGGAAACGCGATGGCGGCGTAGCCCGCGCCGGGGGCGACCTCGCGCACATCGTGCACCGTCGCCACCGACCGTGCATAGAGGTCGGTGGGCTCGCCCTGGCCAGACCACGCCCCCGCGCTCTCCTCCAGGGCGATAAACTCGGCGGTGCGCCTCAGGTCCTTCCTCGTCTCAATGTAGTACACGCCAAGGAAGGCGTCGCGCGGCGCCTGCCACCGCATCTCCCCGACCTCGTCCTGCGGTCGGGCATGGCCTGGACCTGTCATCATGCCCCCCTGGCCCTGAGGCCTGCCCGCGCCGGCCGCGGCCACCACGGGCACTGCAGCGATTCGACAGGAAACGGTACGCCGCCTGCTGAAGACCTTGGCGCTGTATGCCCGACGCCACCTGCGTGGGAGTCCTCGTCGCGGACGTGATCGTGCGCCCCGTGGATCAATGGCCGCGCCAGGGCAGCCTGGTGTTGGTCGACGACCTCGAGCTGCACTCCGGCGGGCTCGCCCACACAACGGGCGTCGCCCTGGCGAAATTGGGCGTGCCCACCGCTGTCGTCGGCTGCGTGGGCGCCGATCGCCTGGGAGAGTTCCTCATCGACGTCCTGCGCCGGCACGGTGTGGAGGCGTACGTGCGGCAGCATGCGACCACACGCACCTCAGCCACGGTCGTGCTGGTGGCCGGCAACGGGGAGCGTTCGTTTCTCCACCTGCAGGGCGCCAACGCCCGTCTGGGGCCGCAGGACGTGCCCGAGGCGCTGCTGGCCCGAAGCCGGATCGTCCATCTCGGCGGCTATTTCCTGCTGCCCGCACTGGACGGGGACCCGGCCGCCGCGCTCCTGCGGCGGGCGAAGGGGATGGGATGCCTCACCAGCCTGGATGTGGCCTGGGACGCGCACGGACGCTGGATGGATGTGCTGGCACCCTGCCTGCCCTACGTGGACCTGCTCTTCGGAAACCGGGAGGAGCTGGCCTGCGTCACGGGACTCCAGGAGCCGGCCCGCATCGCCGCGGCGTTACGCGACCTGGGGGTCGGCATCGTGGCGGTGAAGCTGGGAGCAGAGGGCGCCTACGTCGATGCCAGCGACTGGCGCGGGCGCCTCCCGGCGTTTTCGGTGGAGGTGGTGGACACCACCGGCGCGGGGGACGCCTTCTGCGCCGGCTTCCTGGCCGGCTACCTCGCGGGGTGGGACGCGCAGAGGACCACCCGCTTCGCCAATGCCGTGGGGGCTATGTGCGTGACGGCCGTGGGCGGTTCCACCGGGATTCGCGGGATGGCCGAAACGCAGCGGTTCGCACAGACCACGCCGCTGCGCCGGTAGCCGGGCGAGGGCCGCGGAGCGCAACCTCTGTGATGCCGCTGGGTATGCCCGCCGCACGTCAGAAGGAGATGGACCGGCTTGACCGGATGCTCGACGGCGGGCTTCTCGTCTTTGCCCCCACGTACGTGCGCCGCCTGTACAGGGATGGCGGGAGGCTGCACCCGCCGCGCAGAGCGGCCGGCACCGCCTCTGCGCGGGCACGGCTCTGGCGCCCCGAGCGGTGGATCGCGTCCACGGTCCAGGCTGCGGACCCGTCGCTGCGGCCGGGCGAGGGCCTCAGCCGGCTGGCGGTCGGCCGCGGGGGGCAGCCGTGGATCACCTTCCGGCAGGCCCTGCGGTGGCGCGGAGAGCGTATCCTGGGAGCGGTCCACTTCCGGGCGTACGGACATGACTTTCCTGTGCTGGTCAAAATCCTCGATCCGGGTGAGCCCATCGTCTTCCATGTCCACGCCACAGACGCCCATGTGCGCCGCCACCCGCGGCGGTTTCCCGGGCAGCGCTTCGGGAAAGACGAGGCGTACTACTTTCTTCCCGCGCCGCGCGGCCCTGTCCCCTACGCGCACGTCGGGCTCCATCCCGGCGTGACGCGCCGGATCCTGGCCGACGCCATCGCCCGGGGCACCGTCCTGGACCTCTCACCGGTCCTGTACCAGCGTGCGGGCGAGGGATTCCATGTCCCGGCGGGCATCCCGCACCGTCCGGGCACGGCCCTGACGCTGGAGGTGCAGCAGCCCTCCGATGTGTTTACGCTGCTGGAACACCGCTGGGGAAACAGGCCGCTTTCCCCCGCGCAGATGCACCCGGGCTTCGCCTCCCTGGAGGAGGCCCTGGAGCTGATTGATTATCACGCGTCCACCGACGCACGGTTGCTGGAGCAACACCGCCTCACGCCCGAGCCCATCATGGAGACGCGGACCCACGGCGGCGAGGAGTCCTGGATCTTTCCACCCCGCCTGCGAAAGTTTTCGGGCAAGCGGCTGGTGGTGCGCACCCGGCACGAAAGCCAGGAATCGGGTCCGTATATCCTGCTGGTCTGGCGGGGGCGCGGGCGCCTGCTGGGACACCTCCTGCGCCCGGGGGCCGAGGTGCTGGTCACCGCGGAGGCCGCCACCCGGCCACATCTCTTCACCGCGGACGACGGCCCGCTGGAGGTCTTCAAACTGTTCCCGCCCATTCCGGGAGAGGCGGCATGAGCATTCCCGCACTCCGCGGGGCCGCAAAGCGGCTGCTGGTTGTCTGCCCCAACCTCTGCCTGGACCGCGTGGTCGTCGTCCGCGGCTTCGCGCCGGGGCGCGTGCACCGAGCAGAGTCCGTGGAGGAACTGGCCAGCGGCAAAGGGTTGAACGTGGCGCGGGCCGCGCGCGCGCTGGGTCTCCAGGTGAGCGTGGTGGGGATCGTGGGCGACGGCTGGGCGGCACAGTCCATCCTGCGTGGCGCGCGGGCGTACGGGATTCGCCTCCACGCGATTCGGGTCTCCGGCCCGGTGCGGGTGTGCACGCTGGTGATCGATCCCGGTCAACAGGAGACCGTGATCAACGAGCCCGGGCCGCCGGTCCGCACCGCGGAGGTGCGCGCGCTGCAGGGGCGCGTCCGCACGGCCCTCAGGGGCGCGGGCGCCGTCACCCTGGCGGGAAGCCTGCCCCCCGGAGTGCCCCCGTCGCTCTACGCCACGGTCATCCGCCAGGCGCCGGCGATCCCCACGGTGCTGGATGCCGCGGGGGAAGCCCTGCGGCTGGGGCTCGCCGCCCGGCCATTTGTCCTGAAGGTGAATGTCCAGGAGCTGCAGGAGGTACTGGGGCGACCCCTCCAGACGGTGCGCGACGTCGGGCAGGCTGCAGGGGAGATCCTTCCCGCGGTGCGGGGCGGCGTCCTGATCACCCTCGGCGCGCAAGGCGCCCTGCTGTGCACGCAGGAGGGGAGGTGGCGCATCCACCCCCCTGAGGTGAGACGGGTGAACACCATCGGCGCGGGAGACAGCCTGACCGCGGGGCTGGTGGCGGGCACGCTGCGCGGGCTACCGCTGCTGGAGGCCGCCCGCCTGGGCATGGCGGCGGCGGGCGCGGATGTGGCCACCCTGCTTCCAGGGACCATCGATGCGGCCACGGTGGACGGCCTCGTCTCACAGGTGGCGGCGCAGCCTCTCTGACCGCCCCTCCGCGCCGGCGAGGAGGGCGGCGGGGTCCCGGCGCCGCTCGTGCAGGGGCCGCCGTGGGGGTGTCGTAGTATTCACCGGGAGACGCCGCTTCCTGCACCATGCTTGCCGACGGGCTCTGCCACCGAAGGCTTCTTGCGGGGTTCCTCAAGGACTGCGCTGGCACGAAGGGGGTGGGATCTGGCAGGCGGATGGCGGACCACATCCAGGGTGTCGAAGGCCACCATGCGGGTAAGGAGGCGAGGTATGAGGCGCGGGATCTGGTGGCTTGTGGTTGTGAGCCTTCTGTTGTGGACCGTGACTGCCACGGGGTGGGCCGCACCAACGTCGAAGCTGGAAATCTTCAGCTGGTGGACCGCGGGCGGAGAAGCCGAAGGGCTCGCGGGCCTGTTCAGCGTGTACAAGAAGCTCTACCCCACCGTGGAGATCATCAACGCCACCGTAGCCGGAGGCGCCGGCGCGCAGGCCAAGGCGGTGCTGGCGACCCGCCTGACGGGCGGCGACCCTCCGGATTCCTTCCAGGTCCATGCGGGGCTCGAGGTGGAGAAATACACTCCTGCCAGGTTCCTCGAGCCGCTGGACGACCTGTTCAAGTCGGAAGGGTGGGAACGGGTCCTCCCCAAGGACCTGCTGACCCTCCTGCGCTACCAGGGCAAGTTCTGGTCGGTGCCGGTGAACATCCACCGCGCCAACGTCCTCTGGTACAACCGGAAGGTCTTTCAGGACAACAACCTGACGCCCCCCAAGACCTTTGACGAGTTCTTCAAAGTGGCCGACGCGGTCAAGGCCAAGGGGATCGTCCCCTTCGTCTTCGGCAGCAAGGACGGTTGGGAGGCGGGGCATGTGTTCGAGGTGGTCCTGATCGGGACCCTGGGCGCGGACGGGTACCGCGGCCTCTGGACCGGAAAGACCCAGTGGACGGATGCCAGGGTCACCCAGGCGTTGAACACCTTCAAGCGCATGCTCACCTACGTCAACACCGATCATGCCGCGTTGACCTGGGACGGCGCCGGTCAGTACCTGATCGACGGCAAGGGCGCCATGCAGATCATGGGCGACTGGCAGGATGGCTGGTTCCAGTCGAAGCGCTACACGGGCTACGGCTGGGCTCCGCCGCCGGGCACTGCGGGGATCTTTGACGCCCTCTCCGACAGCTTTGCGCTGCCCAAGGGGGCCAAGAACCGCCAGAATGCGGTCAACTGGCTGAAGGTGGTCGGCTCGAGGGAGGGCCAGGAGGCCTTCAATCCCAAGAAGGGTTCCATCTGCGCCCGCACCGACTGCTCCACGGGGCTCTTCAACCAGTACCTCCAGTCGGCGGCACGGGACTGGAAGACGAACGCGCTGGTGCCCAGCGTGATGCACGGGGCCGCGGCCTTTGAGAGCTGGGCGACGAAGTTCAAGGACATCGTGGCCCTGTTCGTGACCAGCGGCGACGTGGCCAGGACCCAGACCGCGCTGCAGGCCGCGTGCCGGGATGCCAAGGTCTGCAAGTAGAGTGTGAACGCGCGGTGTACCCCGGCGAGGCAGTCCGGTCTCCGGACTGCCTCGCCACGTCGGGATGCTGCCTGGGCCGGTGAACCAGGCTGGTAGGCTCCAACCGGCGGTCGCAGCGCGCCTGCGCGGCGGCCGCCGGCGGGCCCTCACCCCCGACCGCGTCATCTCCCTTCTGCTGGTCGCCCCATCGGTCATGGCCATCGCGGTCTTTGTCTACGGGTTTATCGGCTTCACCGCGTTTGCCTCCCTGACCAGGTGGGACAACCTCGTGCCGGACTTCTCCTTTGTCGGCCTGGAGAACTACGTCCGCCTGTTCGCCACCCAACGCTTCCAGATCGACCTGCGGAACACGGTCACCTTCACCACCCTGTTCCTGGCGGCCTCCCTGTCGCTGGGCTTTCTGTTGGCCGTCCTGCTGGATCGCGGAATCCGCGCCGAGGGGATCTTCCGCAGCCTCTACCTGTTCCCGCTGGCGCTGTCGTTCATCGTCACGGGCGTGGTGTGGCGCTGGCTGCTCAATCCCGGCAGCGTCGAACTGGGCAGCACCGGGGTCAACCTGCTGCTGGACAACGTCGGGCTCGGATTCCTGAAAACCGGATGGTACACCGATCCCAGGATCGGCATCAAGGCCGTGGTCGTCGCGGCCGTCTGGCAGATGTCTGGCTACATGATGGCCATGTACCTGGCAGGCCTGCGCGCCATTCCCGAGGAGCTGCGCGAAGCCGCCCTGGTGGACGGCGCCAGCGAGGCCCAGGTCTATCGCCACATCATTGTGCCCCTGCTGCACCCCATCACCCTGGGCGCGCTGATCATTCTGGGGCACATCTCGCTGAAGATCTTCGACCTGGTCGTGGCCATGACCGGCCCGGGGCCCGGGTTCTCCTCGGACGTGCCGGCTCTGTTCATGTTCGACACCACGTTCCGCGGGAACAACTTCGCGCAGGGGGCCGGGATCGCGGTGATCCTGCTGGTGATGGTGGCGGCGCTGATCGTGCCCTACCTCATCTACAGTCTGAGGACGGAGGTCCAGCGATAGCCAGCGTCCCCCGCGCCGTCGCCCCGGCCCGGCCGCTGGCCTGGTCACGGGTGGCGATCTATGCCATCCTGGTCGCCTTTGCTGCTTTCTACCTGCTGCCCATCTACGTCCTGCTGATCACGGGGATGAAGAGCTTTGCAGAGGTGAATCTCTACCGCATGTGGGACCTGCCGACGAGGTTCTCGGTGGACAGCTTCGTCAAGGCGTGGTTCGGCAGCGAGAGCCAGGGGTTTCGCGGCATCAACGCCAATTTCTGGAACAGCGTCAGGCTGGCGATTCCCGCCACACTCCTCTCCGCGGCGCTGGGGTCTTTGAACGGGTACGTGCTCTCCAAGTGGAAATTCCGTGGCGCGGATGCCCTGTTTATGCTCCTCCTGTTTGGGATGTTCATCCCCTACCAGAGCATCCTGATCCCGTTGGTGCAGGTGCTGAACCGCGTGGGGTTGTACGGCACCATCCGGGGGTTGATCTTCGTGCACGTGGTCTACGGGATACCCATCACCACGCTGATCTTCCGCAACTACTACGCCACCGTGCCGGGCGAGCTGGTAGAAGCGGCCAAGATTGATGGCGCCGGTCTTCTGGGAATCTACCGACACATCATCTTCCCTATCTCCATGCCCGCCTTTGCGGTGGTCATGATCTGGCAGTTCACCTCGATCTGGAACGACTTCCTCTTCGGCGTTATCGTCACTCCCCGCCCTGCGGTGCAGCCCGTCATGGTGGCCCTCAACAACTTGGCGGGCAGCTACATTGTGGAGTGGAATGTGCAGATGGCCGGCTCGCTGCTGGCCGCGCTCCCCACGATGCTGGTGTACATCCTCCTGGGCCGGTACTTTATGCGCGGCCTGCTGGCGGGGTCCCTGAAGGGATAGGCTGCGCCGCCGGGCGCGGACGGGCGGTCCGGCGGATCCCTGAAGGGTCCACCGGGCACTCCCCCGCGGCTACGGAAGCGCCTCGATGGCGTTGAAGAGATCGAAGGCCGTTATCCGCGCGTAGCTCTGCGCCACCTCCAGGTCGGTCGCGGCGACCCCCTGGAGGGCGAAGCCGTTCGCGGCCTGAGCGTACCGCAACGCTGTCCCCGCCCGTGGATGCGCCACCGCCTGGAGGTCGGTGAAGACTCCGCGGCCCTGGCGCTGGCAGGGGTTGCCGGCGGCGGGGGCGTAGTGCTGGCCTTCCGGGCCCTCCAGGCAGTTGACCACCTGGCGCAGGTGCAGCCGCGTGGCCTCCAGCGAGCCCCGCTGCGCCAGGTCGGAGGCGTAGAAGAGCGCCGTGGCCAGCTGTGCCCGCGCGGCGGCCAGCGGGTCCTGCCCCGCGGCCCCGTCCGGAAAGGCCAGGCCCACCAGCACCGCCAGCACCGCGGCCACCCCGATTCTCACTGTCCTGCTCTCCAAGGAGGCCTCACCGCCATGGCACTTCAGTATGGGACCTCAGAACGGACTGAACTCCCCCGAACGGCCTGCGCTCAACCGACCCACACGACGTCCAGCCCAAGGCGCAGCGCGGCTTCGCGCTGGGGACCATCTCCGGTCAGGAAAGGCATGGGGGAGGCCGAGCCGCCTGCCGCGGCGCACGCATGTAGCGCGGACGCCAGGTGAATCGCGTCCAGCGTGCGCACGCCGGTCTGGCCGATCACCTGCTCTGCCCGGTCGAGCACGGCAGAACTCACCTCGACCAGGGCCCAGTAGGCGCGGTCCCGCCGGATCCGCGCCAGGATCTCCTCAAGGTCCGACGGCGAAAGGTCCCCGCGGGCTTGGCGCCGGTGCAACGCCGACAGGAGCTCCACCGGGACTACCGCGGAGGAGAGGAATCCGTAGCGGCGCAACATCGTCCGCGCCCGCCGGGATCCCGGTTCCTGCACATAGCGCTTGACGAGGACGCTGGTGTCGAAATACGCCCAGCGGACGCCGTCAGGAGGCATCGCGCTCTTCCCGGATCGTCCGGGACAGCGGAACGCCCCTCAGGCGCCGCGGCGTCCACCCCGGCATGGGCGCCCGCTTCCCCGGGACACGAATGACCCCGGCCAGCTCCAGACGCTGTAGCAGAGCACCCTGCCGCCCTGCCGCCAACGGCCTGATCACGGCGATGGGATGCCCGCGTTCGGTCAGGACGACCTCTTCGCCGGCCTTCACCGCCTTGATGGCTCTGGAGAAGCGCTGATTGGCTTCCCGCAGCCCCATGCGCATGGTTGGCCTCTTCCCATTGAAACTACGTAGTTACAATAGACGACGCCCCGACCCACGTCAACCGCGCGGGAGGCGGAGAGAGGCGGGGAGGCAGGGGAGGCGGGGCCGGCGGGTCGGGACGGCCCGCGCACGTACCGTCAGTACGCCCCCGTCGGGAACACGAAGATGTCGTAGACCTGCCCGTAGAAGGCGTAGCCGGAACTGGTACCGATGAAGAAGGCGATCCCCTGCGCGCTGTAGATGTAGATGACGTTGCGGGCCCCCTGCTCCCGCCGGGTGGGCGGACCGAACGCCGCCACCACCTGGCTCTCCGGACTGCCCAGGCCGATGCCTCCCGACGTCCGGAAGGGCGGCTGCGCGATCTCCCCCGGGTTCGGCGCCCAGACCCCCACCTCGGTGATCACCCGTTTGTCCTTCTCCACGTACGCGTACACCCGGTTCCGCCACTGATAGCGGATCCAGCCCGAGGGCTGTCCGGGACGCTGCGAGCCGGATGCCGTGGGGACCTCCCCCAGCGCCCTAATCACCTCGTCAAGCGAGTCGCCGATGCGGACGATCCCCACGCGCTCGCCCGGCACGATCACCCGATCGTTGGGAGCCGGAGGTCGGGCCGCCGCCACAGGCGTCGGCTCCGGAGAGGGGGCCGGAGCCGGGGGTGCGGGGGAGGACGGAGGTGCGGGCGGGGCGGCCGGGGGTGCCGGGGCGGGCGCGGCCACCGCAGCCCCCAGGGAAACCAATTCGGCGGTCCAGCGCTGCTGCGTGCCCAGGTCCACGGTGACGGACTTGACCGCGCCCATCCCCTGGGACCACCAGGCCGTCTCCTGCTGCCGGACCACCGGATTGCGGCCGGTGGGGTCGACGACCTCGTAGAGCTCCACGATCTTCACCGTCCCGGAAAACGTCCCCGCCGGCACCGTCACCGTCTCGTCCACCGCCTCGACCCGGGCGGTCACCGTCATCTGCCGCAGGGATCCGTCGGAGAGGTTCTGCATCGCCACCTGGCTCCTCCACCCCACCCCCGGACAGAGGGGAAAGGTCAGCAGCGCCCAGGGCTCACGCAGGGAGTACTTCCAGTAGCGGTCGCCGGAGATGTTGACGATGTACAGGCCGTCGGCGTCGAGGAGCTGCCGGTCCTCTCTTCCCTGCGGCGACCGGACGACTGCCAGCACCGCCCCGGCCAGGTCCTGCACCTGCGTCACCTCCGAGACGGTCTCGGATACCGCCGGCCGCGCCCCCGGAGCCTCCACCGTCTGTCGCAGCGTCTTCCTCCGTCCCAGCACCATGGGCGCGACAAACTCCCGACCGCTGATGGCGACCTCGCGCGCCCTGGCGCCGTCGGCAGTGAGGGCGGACGCCGCCATGGGACGGACGGCGTTGATGGCCACCACGCCGCCGATCTTGAAGAACTGGCCCGTGCCGAAGGCGGCCAGCCCCACCACCCTCCCCTGGCGGTCGACCACCGGCCCCCCGCTGTTCCCCGGCAGCATCGTGGCGTCGGTCTGGAACCACCCGCTGCGCACCGCCCCCACGATACCGCGGGTGACGCTGACCTCCTCCGTCCCCACCCCGCCCGGATACCCGAGGACCAGCAGCTCCTGCCCCTGCCGCAGGGTGTCGGAGTCGCCCAGCGGGATCGTGGGCAGGCCGGTCGCCTCGATCTTCAGCACGGCCGCGTCGATCCAGCGCACCACGCGCGGCGGACACGCGTACTCCACCCGGCGGAGGTAGTCCACCACCTGCGCCGGGAACGAGCGACCATCCTGCAGCCGCACCGTGATCTGCGTGGCGCCCTCGACCACGTGGTGGTTGGTGAGGATGTAGCCGGAGGGGTCGTAGATGAATCCGGAGCCGTGGCCCCGCCCGCCCAGGGCATGGGTCACCTGGATCAGGACGACGGCCGGCTTGACCTGAGCGATCAGCTCTTCGTACTGGGCGCGGGCCGGTGGGGGAGCGGTGGCGGTCAGGAACACCGTCAGGGCGGCAGCCGTCAGGACCCAGGGCGCACGGCGGGCGAGCATCGTCTATCATCCTCCTCGAGCAGGCAGGACTGGAGCGGTACCCCACGTAGTTGTACCCAGGAGCTACGGCGGGCTGACATCGGTTCGGGGCCTGATTTTTGGCAGGGATGACGCATCTCGTCTATCACCCGTCTCCGGCGCCCCGCCTGTTCCTCTGGGGTGAACGGCCCGACGGCGAAACCGTCGTCGCGCCACTGGCGGCGCTGGGCCGTCCCGACACCGCACAGGTGCTGACCGACCGTGCGCAGGCCCGGCGCGTGCGCGGGTTTGCCGTCGACCTGCTGGAGGGGGTCGCCGCGCTGGCGGCGATGGAGGCGCGCGATCTGGAACGCGTTCCGGCCTCGGTCGCGGCGTGGAGCCTGGCGGCGAAGCTGAGTCTCGACCTGGTGGCCCGGGAGCGCGTCGTCCCGCTGGTGCGACGCGGTCCGGCGGGACTGGAGGCGCGCTGGGGAGTCTCGCTGGCGCTGCCCGAAGACGGCGAGCGGTTCTCCCGCCTGGCCCGGAGCTTCCCTCCGGCAGCGCACGCTGTGCCCTATCTGGAGAACGCCGGGACCTCCGATGGGCACAGAGGCCGTGGCCGCCCCGGCCGCGCCTGGGGCCGCGGCCGGGGAGACCGCCGCGTTGCCGTCTGGGCCCCGCGGGCGCTGCTGCTCCATTTCGCCGACGCCGTCGCCGACGCGCTCATCCGGCGCGCCTGCGCCCAGTTGCCCGGGGCTCCAGACGGCGCGGCCCCGCGCCGTGCCGGCCCGACCAGGCGCCCTCGCAGGGACGGGGAGCAGC
>JBBIIQ010000009.1:14251-21144 GCA_037446405.1 Armatimonadota bacterium
GGGTGCTGCCGCAGGAGCTCGACGCCTGGGCCGCACCCGCCCGGGGCGCGCAGGCGACGTCGGCGCCGCGGCTGTGCCTGAAGCTCGACCCGCCGCAGGCGGCCTCCGGACCGTGGGTCCTCCACTACTTCCTGCAGGCCCCGGACGACCCCAGCCTGCGCGTACCGGCCGATCGGATCTGGGCGGCGGCACAGGCGCGCCTCCGCTGGATGGACCAGACGGTTGAGGCACCGCAGGAACACCTCCTGAAGGGCCTGGCCACCGCCGCACGCGCTGTCCCGGCCATTGAGCGCAGCCTGGAGACCGCGCGTCCCCTGTCGGCGTCGCTGTCGACGGAAGAAGCCTGGCAGTTCCTCTCCCAGGGCGCCCCGCTCCTGGTGGAGTCGGGCGTGACCGTCCTGCTGCCCGCGGAGCTGACTGCCCACGGCCAGCGCCGCCTGAGGCTACGCATGCGCGTGGGCGCCGGGCGCGCGGCACCTGGGGCCGCGGCGCCGGCCGGCCTCTCGCTGGATGCCCTGGTGGACTTTCGCTGGGAGGCGGTGCTGGGCGACCAGACGCTTTCGCCGGAGGAATTCCGCGAGCTGGTGGCGCTCAAGCGGCCGCTGGTGCGGTGGCGCGGGCAGTGGGTCGTCCTGGATCCCCGAGAGGTCACCGAGATCGGCCGCCTCCTGGAGCAGGCGCGCGGCGGCACGCTGCCGGCCCCACAGGCGCTGGCCGCCGCGCTGGCCGGACGGGTGCCGCGCAACGGCGAGGGCGAGGCGGTCGAGGTCGTCGCTGACGGAGCTCTGGCGGCGCTGCTGGACCGCCTGCGGGCCGGCGTCGAGCCCGCGTCGCCACCGCCGGATCTTGCAGGGACACTTCGGCATTACCAGGAACGCGGGCTGACCTGGCTGCGCCTGATGGCTGAGGCCGGCCTGGGCGGCTGCCTGGCCGACGACATGGGCCTGGGCAAGACCGTCCAGTTGATCGCGTTCCTCCTTGCCCGCCGCCGGGCCCGGCCCGGCGACCCGCGGCCCACCCTGGTCGTCTGCCCCACGTCGGTGTTGGGGAACTGGGAGCGCGAGCTGGCGCGCTTTGCGCCCACGCTGCCGGTGGTGCGCCACCACGGGCCGCAGCGCAGCGCCGAAGCCCTGCGCGCGTTGCCGCCCCACGCCGTGGTGCTGACGACCTACGCCCTGCTGCGCCGCGACGCAGGCGCGCTCTCCGCCATCCCCTGGGCGGTGGCGGCGCTGGACGAGGCCCAGAACATCAAGAACGCCGCCTCGCTGCAGGCCCGGGCGGCACGGGCGCTGCCGGCCTCGCACCGGTTCGCGCTGACCGGCACGCCGGTGGAGAACCGCCTGGCCGAGCTGTGGTCGATTCTGGACTTCTGCCTGCCCGGGCTGCTCGGTCCCCAGGAGCGCTTCCGCCGGCGGTTCGCGGTGCCCATCGAGCGCTACCGCGACGAGCGCGCCGCCGCCGAGCTGCGCCGCCTGGTGGGCCCGTTCGTCCTGCGCCGCCTCAAGAGCGACCCGGCGATTCTCCCGGACCTGCCGCCCAAGCAGGAGATCCCGGTGATCTGCACGCTGACCCGTGAGCAGGCCACCCTCTACCAGGCGGCCGTGGACGAGGCGATGGCGAAGATCGAAGGAGCCGAGGGGATGCAGCGCCGCGGGCTGGTGCTGGCGCTGCTCGTGGCCCTCAAGCAGATCTGCAACCACCCCGCGCACTACCTGGACGAGCCGGGACCCCTTCCGGGCCGGTCGGGGAAGCTGGACCGGCTGACCGAGATGCTGGAGGAGGCCGTGGCTTCCGGCGACCGCGCGCTGGTCTTCACCCAGTTCCGCGAGATGGGTGAGCGCCTGGTGGCCCACCTGCAGCGCGCGCTGCAGGTCGAGGTGCTCTTCCTCCACGGCGGCGTGCCCCGCGCCGCGCGGGACCGGCTGGTGCGGCGATTCCAGGAGGGGGAGGGACCGGGCCTGTTCGTCCTCTCGCTTCGGGCCGGCGGTACGGGGCTGAACCTCGCGCGCGCCTCGCGGGTCTTCCACTTCGACCGCTGGTGGAATCCGGCCGTAGAGGACCAGGCCACCGACCGCGCGCACCGCATCGGCCAGCAGCGGGTGGTCCAGGTGTACCGGCTGCTGACCGCCGGGACGGTCGAGGAGAAGATCGACGCGCTCTTGGCCGACAAGCGGGCGCTCGCCGACCGCGTCATCGGCGCCGGCGAGGCGTGGATCACGGAGCTGGGGACGGACGAGCTGCGCCGCCTGCTGGCGCTCTCGGCGGATGCCGTGGTCGGCGACGACGCTGAGGAGCCCGCGGAGCCAGTGCAGCCGCGGCGGAGGCCCCGCTGATGGGCTGGGACTGGGACACCCCACCGTGGCGCTACTTCCCGCCCGCGCCGCCCAAGCTGCCGCCGCCGCGACACGGCATCAAGGTGAAGCACTTCGGCGCCACCTGGTGGGGGCAACGGTGGATCGAAGCGCTGGAACGCCTGGGCTACGACTACGCAGCCCGTCTCCGCCGCGGACGCAGCTACGCCCGTCAGGGGCGAGTGCACGACCTCGACGTGGAGGGCGGCGAGATCAGGGCGCTGGTGACCGGCTCACGCCCCCGGCCCTATCAGGTGACCATCCGCGTGGCGGCGCTCGCCGACCGGGTGTGGGAGAGGGCCATCGAGGCCATGGCCCAGCGGGCGGCCTTCGCTGCCAGGCTGCTGTCCGGCGAGATGCCGCGCGAGATCGACGAGGCCTTCCGCTCGGCGCGCGGCAGCCTCTTCCCCGAGCGGACCCGCGACCTGTCCACCCACTGCACGTGCCCCGACTGGGCGAACCCGTGCAAGCACGTGGCCGCTGTCCACTACGTGCTGGGGGAGGCCTTCGACCGCGACCCCTTCCTCCTCTTCGAGCTCCGCGGCCGCAGCAGAGAGCAGGTGCTGAACGCGCTGCGGCGGCATCGCGCACCGGAAGCGGCTGCACCTCCAGAGGGGCACCGCGCCCGGCCGGGTGCAGGTGAGGAGGCAGCCGTGGCAGCCGCCGGCCCCCACGGCCGGCCCGGAGGATCGCCGTCCGATGAAGGTCCCGCCGGTGTGGCCCGCCGGGCCGTCGACCCGGCAGCATACGAGCGCTTCCGCGAGCGCACGGACGACCTGACGTTCCACATCACCCGGCCCGCAGTGAGCGGCGCCCTCCTGCGCCAGATCGGCGCGCCGCCCTCCTGGAGGCTTCCTTCCACCCCGACGGACCTGCTCTGCCCCGCGCTGGCGGCTGCCGCGGAACTGGCAAGGGATATGGCGCTTGGGACGGAGGCCAAGGAGATTGCCACCCAAGGCCCGAGGCCGGCTCCCCGCGCCCCCCGGTGAGGAGAGCCGCGACTACCCCTCGAACACCGGTTCCAGCTCCAGCACGAAGCCGGGGAGCTCCGGGTCAAGGGAGATGCGCTCCGGGTTCTCGTGCCGCTCCAGCTCCCGCTGGGGGCGATAGACTTCCACAGTGCGGGTGGTGGGGTCGATCAGCACCCCGACACGGGCGCCGTTCTCAAGGTAAGCGCGCATCTTCTCCTGCAGCTCCCGCAGGGCCTGGGAGGCAGAACGCACCTCGAAGACAGCGTCCGGGCAGAAGTGGCCGAACCCCTCCCGCTCCTCGGGCCGCAGCGCCTCCCATCGCTCACGCCGGATCCACGAGGCATCGGGAGACAGCAGAGCGTGGTCAGGGAGGTGGAAGCCCGTGGAAGCGTCGAAGACCACGCCGCGGCGGGTGCGCCTGTTCCAGTCCCGGAGCTGCCCGAATACCTCACCGCTGCGCTTCCCGCCCTCCATGCCTGTCGGGCCCACAACGAGCCTCCCATCTGCGGCCCGTTCAAACTGATAGCCGGGGTTGCGCTCGGAGAGCTGGAGCAGCTCCTCGTCCGTCACCGGGCGCAGCAGGTTCAGGTGAACCGCCATGGGCAGCACTGCCTCCGCCCTCGAGTCCGAATCGCTCTACGACACCAGCAGGCCTCAGGATCCTGCGTCTGAAACCCGCATCAGACCTGGAGCCGCCGGGGGGAGTCGAACCCCCAACCCCCGCATTACAAGTGCGGTGCTCTGCCGGGTTGAGCTACGGCGGCGGCTCACCCAGGATTATACGCCCGGCAAGAAGCCCCCGCCACGGTCCTCGGTACGCACGCCGCGGCGGCTGCTACCGCCCCAGGGCGCTCAGTGCGGCGTCCGCCTGCCTGGCCACCACCGCGGCAAAGGGCTGGGCTTCGTTGACGTCGTTGCTGGCCAGTCCCTGCAGGGCCACGGCCAGGCCGGCGTTGGCGAAGGTCAGCGCCTTCCCCGCCCCGGCGTGCCCCGAGGCCGAGGCGGCCTGCAGGTCGACGATGGCCCCGTTCCCCTGGCCCTGGCATGGGTTGCCGGCTGCGGCGGTGAAGTTCTTCCCCTGCGGCCCCTGCAGGCAGTTCACCACGTGCCGCAGGTGCAGCTGCGTCGCCGCGACGGCCGTGCCCCGCTGCGCCAGCTCGCCGGCGTGGAAGCGGGCGGTGGTGAGCTGCGCGCGGGCCGCAGCCACCGGATCCTGGCTTCGTGCGACCGGCGGCAGGGCTAACACTGCAGCGACGAGCAGGACAACACTCATCCAGATCTTCACGCTGGTCCCTCCTTTGGGAGTTTCTTCTCACAGGCTACGGCCTACGATCCAGCAGGACTGTAACGACCATGTCAACGCTGCAGAAGTCGCGACGCGCAAGGTGATTCATGGAGTCGGCGTGGGTGCCGGGCGATTCCGCAGGAAGACCTCCGTCACCACCGTGCGCCTCGCTCCCGGCGAAGGCGCCGCAGCCACGACGGCCACCTCCACCCGGGCGACGTCCTGCGGGCGGGCGACCGCCGTTCCGTCGGGCCCGAGGTACCGGAAGATCAGGCTCTCGATGGACCCGGCCAGGTTGTTCACGGCGCTGCCGAGGCGCCGCTCCAGCTCGCGCTGCGCCTCGTCCCGCTGGAACGTGACCACGTAGGCCTCGCCCGGGCGGCGCGGGTTGTGCGGGGAGATGCGCACGCTGATCCGCTCGGCGCACAGACCGGCGCAGCGGGCATCGTCGAGGACCGCCTCAGCCCAGCGGAGCTCCTCTGCCATCCGGTCGACGGCGATGCGGGCGTTCTGTTGCACCTCCAGCGTGCGCTCGACCAGGAGCATGGTGCGGAACGCTCCCTGCACCGTGCCGGCAATGGCCGCCAGCGCAATCCCCAGCAGGGCCAGGGCGACGATCACCTCGATCAGCGTCAGGCCGCGGTCGCCGGACACGATCTCCCTCCTCCTGATCTCTGTATCGGCAGGCGAGCCGGCTTTGAGGGGGAACCGTTGCGTGCCTGCCCCGCGGAGGGCTTCCCCGCTGCGGGGCGGAATGTTAGCAATGACGGGGCCCCAGACCGACCCTGTCCGGAACCGACCACACCTCGAGGGAGAGAAGCCGATGCAGAGCCGCACAGCACCCCAGACGCTGGTTGAGGCGGACCGAGAGCACCTCATCCACCCGCTGCACTTCCCGACCGAGCACACCCCGCCCCTGGTGGTGGTAGAGGCGCAGGGCGCGCTGCTGAAGGACGCGGAAGGGCGAGAGTACATCGACGGCCTGGCCTCCCTGTGGAACGTCAACATCGGCCACGGCCGCGCCGAGCTGGCCGAGGCCGCCGCCGCGCAGATGCGCCGCATGGCCTACACCACCGCCTACGTGGGGTTCACCAACGAGCCCGCCGTGCGCCTGGCGGAGCGGCTGGTCCGGCTGGCCTATCCCAACCTCTCCGGCGTCTACTTCACCACCGGCGGCGCTGAGTCCACCGAGACCGCCTTCAAGATCGCCCGCTACTACTGGCGGCGGCGCGGCCGGCCGGAGAAGACCACAATCATCTCCCGGATCCACGGGTACCACGGCGTGACCCTGGGGGCGATGAGCGCCACGGGGATGTCCGCCTTCCAGCGCATGTTTGCTCCGCCGGTCCCGGGGTTCGTGCACATCCCGCCGTCGTATCCTTACCGCTACCCCGGATCTCAGGCCGACGCCCTGGAGGCAGCGCTGCAGGCCGAGGACCCGGAGACCGTTGCCGCCTTCATCGCCGAGCCGGTGATCGGCGCGGGCGGGGTGATCCCGCCCACCCCGGACTACTTCCCGCGCGTGCGCCAGATCTGCGACGACTACCAGATCCTGTTCATCGCCGACGAGATCATCACCGGCTTCGGCCGCACCGGCCGCTGGTTCGCCCTGGAGCACTGGGGCGTGCAGCCGGACATGGTCACGTTTGCCAAGGGCGTGACCAGCGCCTACCTGCCGCTGGGCGGAGTGATGGTCTCGAGGGAGATCCACCAGGCCATCGCCGGGGCCCCGCCCGCAGAGCGCTTCATGCACGCGGCCACCTACTCTGCCCACGCCACCTGCTGCGCGGTGGCCCTGACCAACCTGGACATCCTGGAGCGGGAGGCCCTGGTGCCCAGGGCGGGGACGCTGGGCGAGCGCCTCCTCCAGGGGCTGCGCACGCTGGCCGACCTACCGGTGGTGGGCGACGTGCGCGGCCTGGGCCTGATGTGCGGCGTGGAGCTGGTCGAGGACAAGGCAGCGAAGACGCCGGCGATCGGGCTGGGTGCGCGGGTGCTGGCCGAAGCGCGGCAGCGCGGGCTGGTGGCGCGCGTCCGTGTGGGGCAGACGGGCGAGCACCCCATCGGCGACGTGATCTGCCTGGCGCCGCCGTTCGTCACCACCGAGGCGCAGATCGACCGGATCGTGCAGGTGTTGCGGGAGGCGATCGTCGCGTGTCTCTGACCCTTCGGTGCGGCGCCGCGCGCATGCTCGTGGTGCTGCTGCTGGCGGCCGGCACAGTGGGCGGCGCAGCCGGCGCGGGGACCACCGCGCCGAGCATTCCGGCAGCCGCGCCGCGTACGCCG
>JBBIIQ010000010.1:0-20768 GCA_037446405.1 Armatimonadota bacterium
TGCGCGTCGGGGTGCTTGAGGTCGAGCGTGACGCTGAACTTGTTGCGTCCGCGGACGGCGTCGAGCGCGGCATCGACCATCGCCAGCGCGACCTGGCTCTGGCGCAAGCCGATCATCTTGAGATTGTCGATCGATCCGCCGGTGACACGGGCGATGGCGGCGACGACCTCAAGCTGCACCGGGCGCCCCGCGAACGCCCCGTCCAGGTCGACCACATGCAGCCACCGCGCGCCCGCGCGGACCCACCGCAGGGCCGCCTCCACAGGGTCCTCGCCGTAGCGGCGCTCCCGCCGGGGGTCCCCCTGCACCAGCCGGACGCAGCGGCCGCCGCGCAGGTCGACGGCCGGGATGACGATCATGCCGGGGATCCCCCGCGGACGCTGGATGCGCGGCGCGCGGCCATCCGCAGGATGGCTCCTCCGGCCTCCGCGCTTTTCTCCGGGTGGAACTGCAGGCCGACCAGGTGCTCCCGCTCCACCACCGCGGGGAACTCCACCCCACAGACGGTGGTGGCGGTGACCAGCCCGGGATCGGCGGGGTGGACGATGAAGCTGTGGACGAAGTAGGCGTACACCCCATCCGCCACGCCGACCAGGGCCGCGCCGGGACGGCGGACGCGCAGGCGGTTCCAGCCCATGTGCGGGACCTTGACGCCGGGCGGCAGGCGGCGCACCTCGCCCGGGAGCACCCCCAGCCCCGCGATCCCCCCGCCTTCCTCGCCGCGCTGGAAGAGCAGGTGCATCCCCAGGCAGACGCCGAGCAGGGGGGTGCCCTGCCCGACCTGGTCCCGCAGCCACGCCGCCAGCCCCGCAGCCTCCAGCCGCGCCATGGCGGCGCCGAAGTGGCCGACGCCCGGCAGGACGATCCCCTCCCAGGGCCCGGGGCCGGGCGCGCGCACGACAACGGGCTCGGCCCCCGCGCGCTGCAGGGCCCGGGTCAGGCTGAGCAGGTTGCCTGCGTCGTAGTCGACCAGCGCCAGGCGGGGTGGCGCGCTCACAGGATCCCCTTGGTGGACGGCACAGCCTCGCCCACCACCCGCGTGGCCCGGTGCAGGACGATACCGGTCCCCTTGAAGGCGGCCTCCAGCAGGTGGTGGGCGCTGCTGCCGTGCACCTGCACCAGGTGGAGCGTCAGCCCGCCGTGGGTGACGAACGCGCGGAAGAACTCCGCGCCCAGGTCGGTGGCGAAGCCGCCCAGGACGGCGGGGGCGGGCGCCAGCGCGTAGTGCAGGTAGGCCCTCCCGCTCACGTCCACCGCCGCCAGCACCAGCGCCTCGTCCATGGGCACGTGCAGGGCGGCAAAGCGGGCGATCCCGCGGCCCTCGCCCAGCGCCGCGCGCAGTGCCTGCCCCAGAGCGATCCCCACGTCCTCCACGGTGTGGTGGGGGTCCACGGCCAGATCCCCCCGCGCCCGCACCTCGAGGTTGAAGCGGCCGTGACATCCGAGCTGGTGCAGCATGTGATCGAAGAAGGGGATGCCGGTGGCCACCTGGACCCCTCCGGCGCCGTCCAGGGCCAGGGCGACGTGCACCTCCGTCTCGGCGGTCCGCCGCTGCACCGTCCCCATGCGCGGCGGACTGCCAGCCTCCTGCGGTCCCTTTACGACACTCACGGCCGCTCCTCCGGGCCGGACGGCGGTCCGTCGGCCAGGCTCTGGCGCAGCGCCTCCAGGAAGCGCGCGTTCTCCTCGGCCGTCCCCACCGTGACCCGCAGGCAGCCGGCCAGCAGCGGCGCGCCGGAGACGTCGCGCACCAGCACGCCCCGGGCGAGGAGGCGGTCGAAGAGGGTGCGGGCCGAGAAGCGCGCCGCGCTGAAGAGGAGGAAGTTCGTCTCCGAGGGGAAGACCGTCACCCCCTCCAGCGCGGCCAGGGCCGCGCGCAGCCGCTCCCGCTCGGCGACCAGCGCTGCCACCTGCGCCCGGAAGAACCCGCGGTGCTCCAGCGCCACCAGCGCCGCCTCCTGGGCGAAGACGTTGAGGTTGTAGGGCGGCAGGACGGTGCGCACCGCGGAGACCACCTCGGGAGCGGCGGCAATCCAGCCGACGCGGCCGCCGGCGAAGGCGAAGGCCTTGGAGAAGGTGCGCACCACGGCCAGGGACGCATGGCCCGGGACGCTGGACAGCCAGCTCCCCGCCGCGAAGTCGGCATAGGCCTCGTCCACCACCACCAGACCGGCGGCCTCCCGCACGACCGCCTCCACCTCCCAAGGAGCGAAGGCGTTGCCCGTGGGGTTGTTGGGGGAGACCAGGAAGACGAGCCCGGCGCCGGCCTGGTGGGACGCGCGGATGACGGCTGCGGCGTCAAGGCTGAAGTCCGCGCGCAGCGGGACCGGTACCGCCCGCGCCCCGCCGGCGACGGCCAGGGGCTCGGCCATGGAGTACGTGGGGACCGGCAGCACCACCGTCCGTCCCGCGGCGAAGGCTTCCACGAGCGCCAGAATGGCCTCGTCGCTGCCGTTGGTCAAAGCGACCATCTCCGGGGCCAGGTCGTAGGCGCCGGCCAGCGCCCGGCGCAGGACGTCCGCCTGGGCCGCCGGGTAGCGGTTCCACCCGGCCCGCGCCACGCGGCGCAGGACCTCCGCCTTCAGGTCGGCGGGCCAGTCCAGCGGGCTCTCGTTCTGGTTGAGCCGCACCGGCGCATCTCGCTGCACCGCGTACGCGCGCAGACCCGCCAGCTCCGCCCGCGGAGAGACCCTGGCGGCGCCGGCCGCCCGCAGGCTCCCTGTCCTCATCGCCTCTCCACCCGTCATCGCTTCTGTACCACCCGCTCCCGTACCGCCCGCACGTGCGCCGGGAAGGTCTCGTAGGTCCCCAGCGCCTCAACCACGGGAAGGGCCGCGGCCAGGGCGGCGGGGTCGAGGCGCCCTGTCGATGTGATCTTGAGAAAGCTCAGCACCGTGATGCCTCCCGCGCACCGGGCGGCACCGCCGGTGGGCAGCGCTGCGGGCAACCCCAGGGCGTAGGTCGCCGCGGAGAACGGCGTCTCCTGGCCGAGCAGCACCTCGCCGGCGTAGCGGATGCCGCTCAGGGTGCCCAGGGGGTCGCGCGTGGCCAGCTGCAGGTGCTCGGGCGCATAGCGGTTGACGAAGGCGACGGCCTCATCCATGGAGTCGGCCAGCACCACGGCGCCGTGGCTGCGCAGTGCGGCTGCGGCGAACCGACGCCGCTCCCCGGGAAGCTGCTGCAGCGCGGCCTCCACCTCTGCCACCACCGCCTCCGCCAGCTCCCGGCTGGTGGTCACCAGCACCGCCGCGGAGTCGGGCCCGTGCTCGGCCTCACAGCACAGGTCCAGCGCCAGGCGCCGCGGATCGGCACCCTCGTCGGCCAGGACCATGGCTTCGGTCGGTCCGAGGACGGCGGGGACACGCACCCCGAGGGCCTGCGCGACCAGCTGGACGGCGACGATGCGCGGGTTCCCCGGCCCGGCGATCAGCGGCGCCGCGGGGATGGTCTCCGTCCCCACCGCCAGGGCGGCCACGCCGGCGACGCCGTTGCAGCGAAAGATGCGCCGCACGCCCAGCAGATCGCAGACGACGAGGACGGCCGGGTCCACCGAGCCGTCGGGCTGCGGGGGCAGCAGCAGGCTGAGCTCGGGGACACCGGCGACCACAGCGGGAGCCAGGATGGTCACGGCGATAGAGGGAAACCGGCCCTTGCCCGAGGGCACATAGACCCCGGCGCCGGCCACGGGGTCCACGCGCACGCCCGCGATGACCCCGTCGGCCAGCGGCGCCTCCCAGGAGCGGGGGAGCAGCCGCTCGTTGAACGCCAGCGTCCGGGCAATCATGGTCTGCAGCGCCCCGCGCACCGCCGGGTCCACCGCCCGCTGCGCCTCCTCCACCTCGCCCTGCGAGACGACCAGCGCCTCCGGGCTGAGGACGACACCATCCCACTGGCGCGTGTACTCCAGCAGCGCCGCATCGCCGCGCTCGCGCACCTCCCCCAGGGTGCGCCGGGCGCTCTCCAGCGCATCCCCGTCCACAGCCAGGGCAGTGGAGCGCCGCAGCAGCGCCTGCAGCCGCTGCGGCGCTGTGGACGAGAGGGGAAGGATGTCCACCGACCTCTCAGCCATCTCTCCAAGCGCGCTGGACCGGCGCAGGACCGGCCACCCCGCTGGCCGCCTCATCAGCCGGCTGCGTCTTCAGCTCTTCCAGCGCCGCGATCAGCCGCTGCACCGCCGCCCCTTTCGTCCGCAGGCTCGCCCTGTTCACCACCAGCCGGGCTGTGGAGCGGAACACCTCCGCCACCTCCACGAGGAGGTTGTCCCGCAGCGTGCGGCCCGTGACCACCACGTCGAGGATGGCGTCGGCCAGCCCCACGCGCGGAGCGAGCTCCACCGCGCCGTTCAGGGCGATGATCTCGACCGGCCAGCCGCGCCGCTCGCAGTAGCGGGCGGCGATGCGGGGATACTTCGTCGCCACCCGCACCGTCCGCCCGCGCGGCCAGGCGTTTTCCTCTCCGCTACGCACGGCGACGACCCCGCGGCAGGGGCCGAAGCCCAGGTCCACCAGCTCGTAGACGTCGCGGCCCTGCTCCAGGAGGACGTCACGTCCGACGATGCCGGCGTCCGCCGCTCCGTGCTCGACGTAGACGGGAATGTCCGCCGGCTTGACGACCAGGATCTGCCCGGCCGCAGCCAGCAGCACCAGGCTGCGCTCCTGCGGCGGGCCGCAGGCGTCCGGCGCAGTCCCCAGCACACCCGCCCGCCGCAGGAGGGAGATCGACTCGGCGAAGAGGCGCCCCGTGGGCACCGCGACGGTGAGCACATCGGCCGCCGTCAGCCCGCCTGGGGCAGCCACCTCCCGGCGCTCATCCCACACGGTCCGCGCCTCCTCTGCGACCGGCATCCTCCGGCCCGGCGATCGCCCGCAGCGCCCCCAGCAGAGAGAGGTGCTCCTCGCGCCCCACGGCGCGGTCCAGGACCCGCACGTCGTCCTCCCCCACCTGCGCCACCCAGCGCACGGCGGCCTCCGCGCCGCGCACCGCCTCGTCCCACCCCTGGCGGAACGCCAGCACAGCGGCCAGCCCCCGGGCGCGCAGGCCGGCGGCGAAGCGCACCGCTCTGGCTCGGGCGGGTGCATCGCCAGAGGCCAGCACGATGACCTCGGCCGACGGCGTGACAGCATCGGGAATGGTGGAGAGAAGGCGTTCCACCCCCACCGCGAACCCGGTGGCCGCGGCAGGCGTGCCGAAGCGCTCCAGGAGGCGGTCGTAACGGCCGCCCCCCAGCAGGGGATAGCCGCTGCCGCTGCCGTAGGCTTCGAACACCACCCCTGTGTAGTAGCCAAAGTCGCGGATGATGCCCAGGTCGATCCCCACCAGGTCCCCGACGCCATACTCCCCAAGGCGCTCCATCAGCCCGGCCAGCTCCTCCAGGGCGCGGGCGCTGCGCGGGGAGGCGGCCAGGGGCCTGGCGCGCCGCAGCACGTCCGGGCCGCGGAGGTCGGGGAGGACGCGCAGCAGCCGCCGCAGTGCCGGGGGGAGGTCCAGGGCATCAAGGTCGACGAACGCCTTACGGTAGAGGTGGTCGCGCACCTCCTCCCGCAGGTGGGGAGGCAGGGGGTGCAACGCGTCGTCGATGAAGTCCAGGTGGCCGATGTGCAGGATCGCTCCCGCGGCGCCGGCCCGCCGCAGGCACGACGCGGCCAGGGCGATGACCTCCGCGTCGGCATCCGGCGCCTCCCCGCCCAGCAGCTCCACGCCCGCCTGCGTGAACTCCCGCAGGCGACCCTGACCTTCTTCCTGCCCGCGGAAGACGGACCCGACGTAGGCCAGCCGCAACGGCGCGCCGCCGGCCGGGAGGAGGCGGGTCGCCGCCAGGCGGGCCACGGGAAGAGTGAAATCCGGGCGCAGCGCCAGCAGCTCGCCGCCGCGGTCGGTGAGCTTGAAGAGCCGGTCGGCCGTCCCCGCGCCCGCGCCGCGCGTGAAGGTCTCCAGGTACTCCAGCGTCGGCGGCGCGACCTCCCGGTAGCCCCAGAGGCGGAACTCCTCGCGCAGCAGGTCGCAGAGGGCGCTGCGCCGGGCCGCCTCAACAGGGCCCAGGTCGGGCAGGCCGGGCGGTACCTGCTGCCAGCGGGGCGGGGGGGCGTCACGCAGACGCATCAGCGTCACACAGCCACACGGCCCGTGATGTCTCTTTACTTCGATAAATCGATAGCGAGGAAAAGAACACGACTCGTCTAGCCTACGCAACCTGCGGGCAGCCTGTCAACCCCTCAGCGGGGACCGGAGGGACGGGGACGGATCCCCATCCGCGTGAGCACCAGCCGGTAGCCGTCAGCGCCGTACTCGAGGAAGCGGCGGACGCGGCTGATGGTGGCACTGCTGGCCCCGGTACGCCGCGCCACCTCTTCGTACGTATGGCCCTCAAACAGGAGGCGGGCGATCTCCAGCCGGGCGGCCATCGCCTTCACCTCGCCGACCGTGCACACATCCTCCAGGAAGCGGTAGCAGTCCGCGACCGAGCGCAGGCTGAGCAGGGCCTGGCAGAAGCGGTCCACCAGCGGGTCCTTGAGCTTGGGGTTGACGCGGGGGGTGCGCATCGCCGGGCACCGGGCCCTCTCTTCGTCCCACCGCGGCGGCTTCCTGCCGCCCGCCCGGGCGCGGAGGGGACGGCGCCATGCCCGCACGGCGTACAGGTGTCATTCCCTCGAAGACGCCCTTGGAGCCTGCGGGCAGCGGTGCCCCAGCGACCTGGGTCACTCTCCTCCCTGCTATAATCGGTGCGCGGGGCTGTGCAGGCCCTGCATGCCGGGAACCTGGCCGTGGAGGGGTCGCGTAGCCCGGTAGCGCGCCCGCCTGGAGAGCGGGTAAGCGGCCACAAGCCGCTTCGCGGGTTCAAATCCCGCCCCCTCCGCCAACCATACCAGAGCGACTGATGACCGACCCGCCGCCCACCGAGCGCGAGGACGTGCACCGCCGCACCGCCGCCATCTCCTGGCGGGTGCGGGACGTGCTGGCGACCGGCCAGCCCTTCTGGCGGCGGATCCGGGGCGTGCTGGCGGTGAGCCAGCCCTCGTGGCGGCGCGCCCGGGCCACCATCATCGAGGCGGCAAAGACCCTGCTCATCGCCTTCCTCCTGGCCCAGCTGATCATGGTCTCCGTGGCCCAGGCGTTCCAGGTGGAGCAGTACTCCATGGAGCCCACCCTGCTGCCACACGACCGGGTGCTGGTGAGCAAGTTCATCTACCGGCTGCGCGAACCGGCCCGGGGCGACGTCATCGTCCTGCGCTACCCCCGAAATCCCGAACGGAACTACATCAAGCGGGTGATCGGCCTGCCCGGCGAGACCATCGCCATCAAGCAGGGGACCCTCTACGTGAACGGCCAGCCCATCCGAGAGGACTACCTGAACGGCGAGACCGTGGGGGACTTCGGTCCGGTCACCGTGCCGCTGGACTCGGTCTTCGTCATGGGCGACAACCGCAACAACAGCGAGGACAGTCGGGCCTTCGGCCCGCTGAAGCGGACGCTGATCGTCGGCCAGGCGGTCCTGATCTACTGGCCGCCGCAGCGCGTCCGCCTGATCGCCGGACGGTAGGCTAGAGCTCCTCCTCGCCCGCCTCTTCGCCCCTGGCCTGCTCCCGCTCGCGGATCACCCGCCGCAGGGCCTTGGGGATGCCCACCGTCTTGGGGATCTCCGGCACGATCTCGATGCGCCGCGGCACCTTGTAGGGCGCCAGGCGCGCCGCACAGAAGTCGCGCAGTTCCCGCCGCAGCGTCCGCGCGTCGTCCCCGTCTTTGGGCACCACGTGGGCGACCAGCATCTCGCCGCGCACGCGGGAGGAGACCCCCACCACCGCCGCCTCCCGTACCCGGGGGTGCTGGTAGAGCACCTCTTCCACCTCACGGGGGAAGACCTTCAGGCCGCCGATGTTCACCATGTCCTTCTTCCGATCCTCGATGAAGAAGAAGCCGTCCTCGTCCATGCGGGCGATGTCCCCGGTGTAGAGCCAGCCGCCGCGCAGCGTCTGCGCCGTCTCCCGCGGGTTGTTCCAGTAGCCCATCATCACCTGCGGGCCGCGGATGACCAGCTCGCCCGCCTCGCCTGCCTTCAGCTCCCGCTCACCGCCCTCCGGGTCCACGATCCTGGCATCCGTGCTGGGCACGGGGACACCGATGCTGCCCACCTTGCGCGTCCCGGCCAGAGGGTTGGCGTGGGTCAGGGGAGAGGCCTCGGAGAGCCCGTACCCTTCCACCAGCCGCGCGCCGGTCAGCTCCTCGAACCGCTTCTGCACCTCTACCGGCAGCGAGCTGGAGCCGGAGACGCAGTTGCGGATGGAGCGGAGGTCGTACCGCTGGACGTCCTTGAGCTGGTTGATGGCCAGGTAGATGGGCGGCGCGCCGGGGAAGATCGTGGGCCGGTACCTGTGGGCGACCTCGGCCGTGGTGCGGGCGACAAACCCCGGCATGAGGATCATGATGTTGGTGGCCGCGACGGCCACAGCCAGGTTCATGCAGAGGGTGACGCCGTAGACGTGGAAGAACGGGACGACGGAGAGGATGCGTTCCTGGCCTTCCTTCAGGTCGGTGACCCAGACCCGGGCCTGGGTCAGGTTGCAGACCAGGTTGCGGTGGCTGAGCATGGCGCCCTTGGACAGCCCCGTGGTGCCGCCGGTGTACTGCAGCATCGCCAGGTCGTCCTGCGCCACCTCCACCGGGCGCCGCAGCCGTGGCCCCCGCAGCAGGGAGGCGAAGGGGAGGACCTGCTCCTCACGGGGGAAGACATCGCCCTCCTTCTTCGCCTTGGTCAGCCCGTAGAGCAGGCGGAAGAGGGGCGGGAAGAAGTCGTGCACGCGCGTGACGATGACCCCTTCCAGCGCGGTGTGCGGCAGGACCTCCCGGACCTGGGGGAAGAAGCGGGCGAAGACCACGGCGAAGCGCGCGCCGGAGTCCTTGAGGATGAACGCCAGATCGTTGCCCCGGTAGAGCGGATTGACCTGCACCACCACGCCCCCCGCCTTCCAGATGCCGTAGGCGGCGATCACGTACTGCGGCAGGTTCGGCAGGGAGATGGCCACCCGGTCCCCCTTGCGCAGGCCGCGGCGGATCAGGCCGGCGGCGAAGCGATCGGAGAGCGCATCCAGCTGGGCGTAGGTGAGGCGACGGTCAAAGCGTGGATGCGCGCTCACCAGGATGAGGGCCACGGTTGAGGGAAAACGCTGCACCGTGCGCTGCAGGAACCCATAGATGGGGAACTGCGGAAAGTCCAGCGAGGCGGGAACCCCGCTTTCGTAGAAGTTGTGCCACGGGCGGCTGCCGGCTTCCAAGGTCTCCATGTACGCCCTCCTGGGAACCCCTAAGGCTACAGAGCCCTTTGCCCCCGCCCGCATCATTCCTGCTCAGGGGGACGCCGGACCTTCCCACTCCAGGGCCTGACGGAGGCACCTGGCCGGAGGTGACGGCGACGGCGTACAATGGAACCGGTCGCGCTAGGTGGGGAGCTAGCGGTTCCCTGTCACCCGCAACCCGCTACAGCGGGGCTGAATTCCCACCAGAGGCCGGACGCCTGAGGGTCCGGCCCGCGAAAGCGGCGACGACGGCCTGGTCCCGCGCAACGGGATCTGACGAACCCCGCCAGGCCCGGAAGGGAGCAACGGTAAGTCAGTGCTCCCGTGTGCCGCGGGGCGACCGGGCCTGAGCCGGCTGCGCGGCGCCCGCCTCGGACGCCCTGGTCGAAGGTGGGTGCGCGACCATCTCTGTTACCGGTACCTCTCCCCCTCGTCGCGGCGGTAGCCGGCGACGGCCAGGAACGCGAAGAGCAGCGCATAGGCGCCCAGCCAGAGCCAGTGGTCGGTGCGCCAGGGGATCTCCCGGGCCGCGCTCCAGACCACCTCGCCGTAGAGCCTGGTGGGCAGCAGGGGCGAGAGCCTCGCCACCGCATCGGGCAGGCTGTGCGGCTGCACCCAGAGACCCCCCGCATAGGAGAGCAGGAGGTAGAGGAGATTGGCCAGGGGCAGGGCGCCCCGGGGATGGGCCCAGTAGCCCAGGCTGATGCCGAGAAAGGCGAAGGGGACGCTCCCGGCCAGCGCGGCCGCCCCCAGGCGCAGCCAGCCCGGGGGGCTGAGGCGCACCGGTGTCAGGAGGACGGCGGTCAGGAGAACGATCCCGCTGGCAGCGATGGCGAAGGCCAGCGCGGAGAAGACGCGGCTGAGGAAGCGGATCTGCGGGCTGACCGCCAGCGTGCGCAGGTACGCTTCCCACGGCGAGCGGCGCTCGCTGGCGATGCCCACGCCGAACTGGAAGAAGGCGACACCGAGGACGGCAAAGGCGATGAAGGAGGCCATCAACACATTGGCCGTAGGCGGGTCCTTGGCCTGCGGCACGGCGAAGAACACAAAGATCATGGCAGGAAAGATCAACGTGGGAGTCACGTAGGCAGGAAGGCGGGCCAGCTCCAGGGTCCGGATCGTGAAGTAGCTATGGGCGAGCCGCATCGGCGCCTCCTGTGAGGACCAGGAAGGCCTCCTCCAGATCGGTGGCGTGGACCTCAAGGTCTCGAAAGGCCACCTCCTGGGCAACCAGCGCCCTGACCAGCCGGTCGGCGTCCGCCGTGTAGATGGTGTAGACGTCTCCGCTCCTGTCCAGGCGGGCCACGCCGGGCAGCGCCGGAAGCGCGCCGGCCCTCAACCGCACCCGCTTCAGGCCCACGCGGGCCTTGATGCCCTCCACAGTGCTGTCGGCGATGATGCGTCCTCGATCGATGACAGCCACGCGCGTGGCCAGCGCCTCCGCCTCGTGCAGGAAGTGGCTCGTCAGGAGCACCGCCCCACCCTCCGCGGCGTACCGCCGGATCACCTGCCAGACCTGCCGGCGACTCTCCACATCCAGGCCCACTGTCGGTTCGTCGAGGACCACCACCCGCGGAGCGCCGGCGAAGGCCAGGGCCACCGCCAGACGACGGCGCTGCCCGCCACTCAGCCCCCCGACCTGCCGCCGCTCTAGTGCCGACAGCCCCACCAGCCCCAGCACCTCCCCCTTGGACAGAGGGTGGGGGTAGTGGCCGCGCACCAGGTCGACGATCTCGCCGACGCACAGCGTCGGGGGAAAGGCGACCTCCTGGAGCATCACCCCCAGCGCGCGACGCGCGTGGGGCAGGCGAGGATCCAGGCCGAAGAGGCGGGCTCTTCCCTGATCGGGCTGACGCAGGCCAACCAGGATGCTGATGGCCGTGGTCTTGCCTGCGCCGTTGGGCCCCAGGAGGAAGAGCACCTCTCCCGCGTGCAGGGCGAGCGTCACCCCGTCCACCGCCTGGATCCGGCCGAACCGTTTGGACACGTGGTCCAGCTCGGCCACGGAGACGCCTTCACCCCGCCCGGGTGTGGGCGGCTGCAGGAGCGCCGAGCCGGCGGAGGGCTGCGCGGCCGCACGGACGACGGAGACCTGCTCGCCCTCGGAGCCAGCGGGGGGCTGTGTGCCCTCGGATCTGGCGGGGGGCTGGGCGGCGGCCCGGTCTTCCTGCACACTGCGGTGAAGGACCACCAGCGTGTTGTAGGCGGCATGCGCCCCCACGGCGGCGGCGAGGCTGCCCGTCGCCAGAAACGAGGAGGCAAATGCCGTGCCGGTGAAGGCGTGCACGGCGACGCCGGGCAGCCCCTGGAGGTACCTGTGGGCAAGGGCAAATGCCAGGACAGCGCCGAGGAAGCCGGCCACGGGCCCTGTGGCCGCCATGAGCCATGTCAGAGCGAACCCGCGCCAGAGGACCTCTTCTGTGCCGGCGCGGAAGACGAAGAAGAGGATCTGGGGGACCAGCCGCGTCCATCGCCCACGGCTCATCCCCTTGGCCAGCCCTGGCGCCGCTGAGAGGATGAAGAACACTCCGGTCCCCACCAGAATCCCGCTGAGCAGCGAGAGGCCCGCAGGCCGCCCGCCCACCCCTGTCGCCGCGTGCCCCGTCAGGAGCAACCACGCCGCGAGCAGCGCCTGCGCGGGGACGCTGACCAGGAAGGCCGCCCGCCTACCCATCCCGGTCGGCAGCGGGGGCCGGCCGCCCCAGCGCAATGACGTAGAGGGCGGACTCATTCACCCCGTCGATCTCCAGCACTCGCTCCACCTCGCCGTCGAAGAACCCACCGATGGGCACCGCCCCCAGATGGAGCCCCTCGGCCGTCAGGAGGACGTTCTGCGCCGCGTGTCCTGCTTCCAGGAGGGCGAAGCGATACCCCCGCAGTCCGTACTTCAGCCGCGAGCGCCAGAACAGCGCGGTGACCACCAGGATGGCCGCCGCACCGGTCACCACCTCTGGCTGCACCAGGCAGCCGGCCAGCCGGTCAAGCACGTCTGGAGCTCCCAGGGCCTCCAGGCCGTGGCGCGACGGATCGTAGTGGTACAGCCCGGGAGAGACGTCTGCCGAGCGGCCCACGGCGAGATAGAGCTCCAAAGGGTAGAGCGCGCCCCCTGAGGGCGTGGTGCGGAAACTGAAGCCGTGCCCCACAGGACGGGATGAGGTGATGCCGTAGCCCGCGAAGAGCAGCGCAGCCAGGTCGCGCTCGCTGAGCGGCGGCAGGGGCGAGAAGGCGCGGCAGCTGCGGCGGGTCTGCAGCACGCCCCCCAGCGGCGTCACCGGCAGCTCGGGCGGGGGCAGGGGGATCAGCGGCAGGTGGGGATGGCGTTTCACGGCGCGGGCCTGCGTCCTCAGGACCTCTTGATCCGCGGCGAAGAGCCACGTGCCCATCATCTCGCGGGCAATGGTGCAGCGATACAGTTTCGACGCTTCGTGAAACCCCTCGGCCAGGTCCAGGGGGTCGGGGCCTTCACGGCCGTGGAGCAGCCTGGTCACATTGATGGTGGGACTCCCCCGGGCCCGCGACATCATCTCACCGTCTCCTACCCCCAAGGCGCTGCGGCCGCTCCTAAGGGAACGGGTGCGGGTACGGGTTGAGCTCCTCGAACCCAAGCGGCCTCTCCCGCAGGCCGAGGCGCCAGGCTGCTTCATAGAGCCGAGGGCCGCCGAGGAAGCGCCGCTGGTACCCCACGTCGAGAGAGCACAGTTGCGGGCAGAGTACCCGGGCCACGTGCAGTCCTGCCTGTCGCACCTCAGGCGCCGTGAGGTCCGCGGCGTAGGCGTGCACGCCATGCCGCGCCAGTCGCGCGACGACGGCGGAGATCCAGGCCGCCGCCGTCGTCCCCTCCAGCGCAGGGATTTCCTGCAGCGACCTGCGCGCCGCTGAGGCGATGAGGAAGTCGGCGCGGCGGGCGTTCTCCTCGTAGGAGTAGAGGAGGACGTGGTCCTCAAACCGCAGGATGTCCGAGAAATCTGCGACAAATGCCCGCCTGCGCAGCTGGCGCATCTGCCGGATCCAGTGCCGCGTCTGGAACGCCTCCCGCAGGGCCTTGCTGCAGGCCTCCCGCATGGTGGGCGCGCTGGCCGCCCCCACGGCCAGGCCGATGGCGTCAGGTGGCCGGCCGCGGATCACGGCCAGCGCCGTGGGGACCCGCAGGAAGACACTGAGGTCGACCACCTGGTGGTGCAACCGGGCGGGAGCGAAGTGGCGGCGCACCTCCGCGCACAGGACCGGGTCGGACTCCAGATCCACCAGGGGCAGGGTCAGCGTCCCGTACCAGGTGAGCATGAAGGCGTCCCGCTCGACGACCTCCAGGAGCGCTCTGAGGACGGCCTCATCACGGGTCGGCCCGCACGCCATCCCGCTGCTCGTCGCATACCCGATAGCCGGTTCCCCCTGCTGCCGGCCGGGGGCGAGATAGACCAGCTGCGCCGGAAGGAGGACGGGAGCGCCGTCTGTCAGGGAGACGCCCGGAACCCACTGCACCCGCGTCTCGGGCGTGAAGGGCCGGTAGGGAAAGCCCGCCTGCACGTACTGCCGCGGATGAAACAGCGCGAAGTCGAGGGGGCTGACCGCCCGCGGACCGAGCTCCGCGGCCGAGGCGAGGACCAAACGTGACGCCGGCGCGCGCGTCCCGCAGTAGCGCTCCAGAGCCTCGCCCAGCGCCGCCGCCAGCGCCCTCTCCCGCCGGTAGTGGGCGCCCCCGGTGCGCAGGGGGACCTGGTGGCCGAGAATGCCCGTGGCCTCCGACAGCTCGCACCCCAGGAAGAACATCCGGGCGTCGTCCGGGGCGGCGAGAAACTCATGGACATGCTTGATGATGCCCACAAGCGGAGAGACGAACCTGCGGGAGCGAAGCGCCACCTCCAGGCTGACCGTCGGGTCGGGCGGCATGGCTCCTCACCCGAGGACATCTTCGTACCAGGGGAGGGGGGAACCGGCCTGCTCGCCCGCGGAGCAGACGTCGCACCGCGGAACGCGGTAGACGGTGTGGTGGCTCAAGCGCACGTCGAAGCCGACCTCGACAGCGTAGAAACGCCCGGGCAGGAAGGGGTCCCGGCGGGTTACCCAGCGCAGCGCGAGAAGGGCGGCCAGGCCGGCAGTCAGCCCCTCCAGGGGAGGGGGAGAGGGATAGGGAGCCGGTGCATCGTGCAGGGCGAGGAACTCCTCGCGGTATGCCACGGTGGCCGCGCGGCGCAACTGGAAGCACTGGTAGCAGCACGTCTCCCCCGGCACGTAGAGCGGGCCGACGGTGGCGAACACACCGTTGAACGGCAGCACCTGCAGCCACGTCCTCCTCTCCTCCAGAGCGTGGCTGTTCCAGCGGGCAAGCCGGGGCAGCTCTGCACCGGCCGGTGCCACGACGGTCAGGTCTGGCGGCGCGGCGGCCGCACCGTCAGCATCCCAGGGAGCCTCGCGCACCTGCCACAGACCGGAGAGGCGAAGGAGGCGGGCTACCTCGACGGCCAGGCGCGATGACCCGACGACGGCCACGGAATGCTCCTGCAGCGCCTCCAGGTGGCCGGCGACGGGTGCGCTCCCGGCCTGGGAGGCCAGGAAGTGCACCGTCTCTCGTACACTGAGGGGGATCCCGGGCTCCAGGGCGGGACCATCGGCCAGCAGGTCGTGCTCCTGCAGCAGGCAGAGCGCCTGCCGCACCGCCGGGCTGGCGGCCTCGCCGAGGTACCGCTCGATCTGGTCTAGCCTCCGCGTGCCGTCGAGCAGCGGCAGGAGGACCGGCAGGAGGTGCTCCACCGCCTTCCCTTCGAACGCAACCACCCGCTCACCGTAGTGAAAGAGCAGGCGGCCGCGGTCGCGACCGAGGCGATACCAGGGCTTGAGATAGGGCCGCTCGGGAAGGTTCCGTTCGTCTGAAGCCATGTGCTCCCTCTCCCTGGTGGGCCCGCGCCTCCTGCCGGCGCTCGCGCGGCCGCAGGCAGCCGCCGAGCCGTCTCCCGCCCGCGGCTTGCTCCGACACGCGGGGCAGTGCGGCGACAGCAGACTGGCTACGTCGGCAACTCCCTGTCACCGCCGCCGGCGTCGCTGCAGGAGCAGCCGCAGCAGCAACAACAACACGAGTCGCAGCAGTGCCCGTCGGCCATCTGCGCGTAGCCTGTCTGCTCCCCCCTGGCAGTGGCAGTCAGATCCAGGAGCTCGTCCACCCGGAACATCACACTCCACCTCCCTGCTGCAAGCCCGTGGACCTGCCGTTCGGAGAACAGGTCCCTGGAAGTTGTTCCGCTAGGAATAACGGCGAACCGCGCAGGCTCTCCGTCGCAAGATCTTGGTAGTCGTTGCGTTCGCGGCGCAGCCGTTGTGGTGCGCAGGACGGACCTCAGGCGTCAGGATGGGCGCGCCGGTCGTGGGGCAGCAGCCCGGCGTAGACGGCGGAGCAGGCTGGGGTGGGCACCCCGGCTTCTCGCCCGTAGCGCACCACGGTGCCGTGCAGGGCCTCCAGCTCCAGCCGCCTGCCCCCGGTGAGGTCGTGGTACAGGGAGGAGGTCGCCTCCGGCTCCAGGCGCTGTGCCAGCTGCAGGTGCGCCTCCACCACCTCCGGGCCCAGGGCCACCCCCCGCGCCCGGCCCACGGCGACCACCTCCTCGACGATCTGGCGGAACATGGCCCACGTCGGCGGGCAGGTGCGGATCTCGCCGATGGGCAGCCGGGTGAGCGCGGTCATCCCCGCCTGGGCGCAGATGAAGGCGAACTTCACCCACTTCTCCCGGAGCACGTCGTCTGTGGCGGTGACCCGCCAGCCGGCCTCCGCCAGCACTCCCTCCAGCCGCCGGACCCGGGCGCTCATGCCGCCGCGCCATTCGCCGAAGACCACCGTCCGCGGCCCGGCCGTCTGCTGGACGACGCCCGGGGCCTGGATGGCGGCGAGGATGTAGACCACCCCCCCGAGCACCCGACCGGCCCCATAGGTACGGGCAAGAGTCTCTTCGTTGTCCACCCCGTTTTGCAGCGAGAGGATCGCCGTCTGCGCGCCCACCACCGGGCCGATGCGCGCCGCCGCCTCCTCCGTGTCGTAGGACTTCACGGTGAACAGGACCAGGTCCGCGGGGTCGCCTCCGGGCGCCGCCACCGCCTCCCCGGGCGCGAACCACTCCTCTTCTGCCGCCCGCACGGTCAGGCCGCCCTGGCGGCGCATCGCCTCCAGGTGTGCCCCGCGCGCGACGAAGGTCACGCCATGGCCGGCCCGCGCCAGCAGCCCGCCGAAGTAGCCGCCCAGGCCGCCGGCGCCCATGACGGCCACGCGCACGCCTACCCCTCCTCTGGGGCGGGCGGGGAGGCGGAGGGAGCCTCGCCGGCCTCCGCGGTGGCGCCGCCGTCCTCCCGCGGCCGCAGGGGCATGAACCGGCGCAGCCGCTCCGCCAGCGCCTCCAGCCGCCTGGCCACGCGGCCGTTAATCGTCTCCTCCGGGTAGCGCCCCTCCGCGTCCGCCTCGCCGGCGGGCAGCCCGGTGAGGATCTCCAGCCCCTCGTCCACGGTGCGCACGGCCCAGATATGGAAGCGCCCCTGCCGCACCGCCTCCACCACCTCGTCGCGCAGCATCAGGTTGCGCACGTTCTGCTGCGGGATGATCACCCCCTGCCGCCCCGTGAGGCCCACGGCCTTGCAGACGTAGTAGAAGCCTTCGATCTTCTCGTTCACCCCGCCGATGGGCTGGATCTCGCCCCGCTGGTTCACCGAGCCGGTGACGGCGATGCCCTGGTCGATGGGCGCGCCGGAGAGCTCGCTGAGCAGGGTGTACAGCTCGGTGGAGGAGGCGGAATCTCCCTCCACCTCGTCGTAGCTCTGCTCAAAGGTGAGCGTGGCGCTCAGGCTGAGGGGACGGTCCTGGGCGTACTTTCCCGCCAGGTACCCGCTGAGGATATACACCCCCTTGGTGTGGATGCGGCCGGAGAGCTGCGCCTCCCGCTCGATGTTCACGACGCCGCGGGAGCCGACGAAGGCGCGGGCCGTGATGCGGTTGGGCCGGCCGAAGGTGTAGTCACCCAGGGTGTGCACCGCCAGTCCGTTGACCTGCCCCACCTTCCGGCCGTCGATATCCACCAGGAGCTGCCCGCGCTGGATCGCCTCGCGGATGCGCTCCTCCAGGCGGTTGCTGCGGAAGATCTTCTCCTCCAGAGCCTTCTGCACGTGCTCCGCCCGCACCACCGGGCTGTGCTCCCGCTGCGCCCAGGCCGCGCCCTCGTAGATGAGCTCGGACATCTCGTTGAAGCGCGCGCTCAGCTTCTCCTGATCCTCGGCCAGGCGGGCGCTGTACTCCAGAACGCGGGCCACGGCGTCGCGGTGGAAGGGCAGCAGGCCGTCGCGGCGGCAGATGGCGCAGATGGCCAGGGCGTACTGCTGCAGGGTCTGTGCCGACTGCGGCATGTCCACGTCGAAGTCGGCCTTGATCTTGAAGAGCTTGCGGAAGTCGTCGTCCAGGATGTACAGGAGGTGGTAGAGCAGGGAGGAGCCGATGATCACCACCTTGGCCTGTAGGGGAATGGGCTCGGGGCGCAGCGTGGCCGTGGGGATCAGCCCCAGCTGCTCGCCGATGTTCTCGATGCGGATCTCCCGGCTCTTCAGCGCCCGCTTCAGCGCCTCCCAGGAGAGCGGCGCCATCAGGACGTCGTTGAGCTGCAGGATGAGGAACCCGCCGTTGGCCCGGTGCAGGGCCCCCGGCTTGATCATGGTGAAGTCGGTGACGAAGGCCCCGAACTCCCCACGGTACTCCACCTTGCCCACCAGGTTGTAGTAGGTGGGGTTGGCCTCGATGACCACCGGCGCTCCTCTGGTCTGGCTGTTGTCCACCAGCAGGTTCACCCGGTAGCGGGCGAAGGCGTCGCGCCGGCCCAGCGGCATCGGCACGGGGAAGGGGAGGCGCGGCGGCTCCTCCTCTTCCTTGAAATCGTCGCGGTGCTCCACCACGTCGCGCAGCAGGGCGTCCAGGTACTGGACGATCCGGGGGTGGTCGGCATAGCGCTCTTTCAGCGGCTCCACGGCACGGTGCGCCACGGAGGCCACCGCGTCGCCTTCCAGCGTGCGCAGGGTCTCCCGCGCCTCCCGCTCCAGGTTGCGCACCTGGCGCAGGGCCTCCCCAATGTCCTCCTGCAGGGCGCGCGCCCGCCCCTGCAGCTCCTCCCGCTGCTCCGGCAGCAGCCGATCCAGCACCTCGGAGGAGAGGGGCTCACCGGAGGGCCCGATGGCCACGGGGACGACGCCCACCGGCGTGCGCTCCAGGCCGAAGCCCAGCCGCCGCGCCTTCGCCTCCAGCATCTGCCAGAGCTCGTTGATGCGACCCTCGTAGCTGCGCAGCGCCTCGCTGCGCCGCGCGGCGAAGTGCTCGCTGGCCAGCACCTTGCGGATGCCGTCCTTGAGCTCCTCCACCAGCTCGTCCATGTCGCGGCGGAAGCGCTGCCCCCAGCCCGGAGGCAGGCTGATGGCCATGGGCTGGTCTGGCGTCTGGTAGTTGTACACGTAGACCCAGTCCGGCGGGGTCGGCCGCGTCGCCGCCAGGTCGCGCACCGTCTTGTGCGTGTACGTGGTCCGCCCCGTGCCCACGGGGCCGGTGACGAAGATGTTGTACGCCGGCTGGGGGACGGTCAGGCCGAAGTCCAGGGCGCGCACAGCGCGCTCCTGGCCCACGATGATCTCCCCCGGCTGCAGCTCCGCGGTGGTCTCGAAGGTGAACTGCGCGGGGTCGCAGCGCCAGCGCAGGGCGTCGGCGGGCAGCCGCAGCCGCTCGCGCGCATCGCCGGTTCGCTCAGCCATGACAGCACCTCGGTGGAGAAGTCGAAGGGGTGCAGGGAAATCCTTCGCGGCGGCGGAGCCGATCCCCCTCAGGTCGTCCCGGAGGGACGGTGCGGGGCGCGGCCAGCGCCGCGGCCGGGAAGGGGGATGAATCCGCTCTGCCGCCCCCGCCCGGCCAGGCGCGACTGGGGCACGCGGGGGTGGTGGGCGATGTTCAGGTCCAGCCGCTTGCCGCAGGCGCAGACCAGGGCCTCGGTCTGGGCGGCGTTGACCCAGATGTTGCCGCCCTCCAGGGCGCGGCGCCGCGCCGCCTCGATGGTGCCGGCGCGTTCCTCCGCCTCGTCTGCCCGCCGGCCCATCTCGCGGGTGCCCGTGCCGCTCAGCTCGTAGAGCAGCGCCTTGGGGTAGTAGACGCTGTAGCGGCGACCACAGCCCCCGCAGGGGAACGTGAAGATGTTCGCCATCGTCTCCCATTGTAGGGGGAGAGGGAATAGGTGCAAGGAGAGGGAAGTCATCCAAGGGGCTGGACCGGAGAGGGGAGAGCGGGCATGCGGATGCTGTTTGTGGGTGTGGTCATCGGATTCCTGCTGAGCACCCTGGGGGTGGTGGTGCCCATGGTCCTGGCGCAGGGCCTGCCTCCGCTGCAGGAGTTCATCCCGTTGCCCGGTCCGGGTCGCCCGCAGCCCGACCAGGGTCCCGCCCCGCAGCCGGGTCAGGACGACTGCCAGGTCATCCTCCTCTACCACAACGGGCAGCTCTACCGCCTGCTCCCGGGCGAGGGGCCGCAGGACGGCTCCGGGCGCCCCGGCAGTCCGCCGGAGTTCTTCCGCCTCGACCCCTATCGGGGCCCGGCCATCCCCGGGCTGCCGCAGCCCTTCCCCCAGGCGCCGCCGCCCAGCTTCCAGCCTGCGCTGCCGCGGTCCTGACGCGCCGATGTGAGTGCTGGCCGCGCTCTTCGCCCTCCTCTCCGCGGCCCTCTTTGCCGGAAACTCGGTTGCCGTGCGGCTGGCGCTGCCGGGGACGACGGCCACGACCATGACCGTCGTCTCCATTCTGACGAACCTGACCTCGCTGTGGACGCTGGCCGTCCTGCGCGGCGAGGCGGCGGCAGCGGTGCAGCCCCCGTCCCTGATCTTCATCGGCGCCGGGATCCTGGCGCCAGCGCTGGCGCGCGTCGCCCTCTACACCGCCATCGACACGGTGGGCGTGGCCCGGGCGGTGGTGGCCAGCAACACTACACCCCTCTTCACCGCGGTGGGTGCCGCGCTGCTGCTGGGGGAGCGGGTGAGCGCGGGGCTGGCCGCAGGCACCGTCGCCGTGGTCCTGGGGGTGGCGCTCACCTCCGGCACCGCCTCCCCCCAGGTGCCGCGGGCCTCCCGGCGGGGGTTCCTGCTGGCCTTATGCACCGCGATCCTGGCTGCGGTGTCCATCATCCTGCGCAAGGTGGGCCTGGAGGCAATTCCCTACCCGGCGCTGGCCGCCGCGCTGACGCTGAGCGGCGCGGTCCTCGGGCTGATCCCGCTGGTCGCCTGGCGCTGGCGACGGGAACCCTTCCGCGCGGCGCGCACCGCGGTGCCGCCGATGCTGGCCGGCGCCCTGCTCTCCAGCGGCGGGTTCCTGGCGTACTTCCTCGCCCTGAACCTGGGGGATGCCAGCCGGGTGACGCCGCTCTCCAACACCACCCCGCTGTTCGCCGTGCTGTTGCTGCGCTTCGCCTTCAGCGACGTGGAGCAGGTGACACGACGG
>JBBIIQ010000011.1:0-20612 GCA_037446405.1 Armatimonadota bacterium
GCCTCGGTCATGGGCGTCGACCGCGACGCGACGGCGGCGCAGCGGGCGCGGGAGCGCGGCGCCGCCGACGAGGTGTACGGAGAGCTGGCTTGCGTGGGGGAGGCGGAGGTGATCATCGTCGCCGTGCCTCCGGAGCAGACGGTGGCCGTGGCGCGGGCGGCGGCGGCGTATGCCGCCCCGGGTGCGATCCTCACCGACGTCGCCAGCGTCAAGGCGCCCATCGTGGCGCAGCTGACCGGGCTGGACCGCGTGCGCTACGTGGGCGGCCACCCCATGTTTGGCAGCGAGGGCCGGGGCATCGATGCCGCCGCGGCGGACCTGCCCGCAGGCCACCCCTACGTGCTCACGCCCGTGGAAGGCACCTCAGGCGAAGCCCTGCAGAGGATGGAGCAGCTGGCCCGCGACCTGGGGATGCGGTCGGTGCTCCTGGCGCCGGAGGAGCACGACCGGCTGGTGGCGGAGGTCAGCCACCTCCCCTACCTGCTGGCCCTGCTGCTGGCCAGGGAGACGGACCCGAGGGCGCGGGAGGTCGCCGGGCCCGCCTTCCGCGACGCAACCCGGGTGGCGGCCGCCCCATCCCACCTCATGGCGGAGATCCTGCGGCTGAACCAGGCGCACGTGCTGGCCGCGGTGGAGCACTTCAGCCGGGCGCTGGCCCGGACGCGGGACCTGCTGGCGCGCGGGGAGATTGCGCGGGCGGTGGGACTGTGATGCGCCGGGTCCTGCCCATCGAGCCGCCCAAGACGGAGTTCCTCTCCCTGGCCCGCGAGGGCAACCTCGTGCCTGTGTGCTGCGACCTCCCGGCCGACCTGGAGACGCCCATCTCCGCCTTCCTCAAGCTGCGCAACGGCAGCGAGGCCTTCCTCCTGGAGAGCGTGGAGGGCGGGGAGGCGGTGGGCCGCTACTCCTTCATCGGCGTGGGGCCGTTCCCCAGCCTGCGGGCCTTCGGCGACCGCGTGGAGGTGCGGGGCGGAAGCGGCGCGGAACAGCGCCGTGGCGACCCGCTGGAGATCGCGCGGGAGATGCTGCGGCAGTTCCGGCCGGCGGGTACCTCCGGCCTGCCGCGGTTTGCCGGCGGGGCGGTGGGCTACTTCGGCTACGACCTGGTGCGCCACTTCGAGCGCCTGCCGCGCCGACCGCCGGACGACCTGGGACTGCCCTCCTGCTACCTGGTCTTCGCCGACGCGCTGGTGGTCTTCGACCACGTCCAGCACACGGCGAAGATTGTCGCCAACGCCGTGGTGGACGGGGAGGGGGAGGCGGCCTACCGGCGGGCGGTCCGGCGGGTGGAGGCGCTGTACGAGCGGCTGCGCGCGCCGCTGGCGCCGCCGCCGCTGGTTGGCCGGGTGGATCACCGGCAGCAGACCCAGATGCCGGTGGGCGACTTTCTGGCTGCCGTGGAGCGGGCCAAGGAGTACGTGCGGGCGGGAGACATCTTCCAGGTGGTGCTCTCGCGGCGTTTCGCCCTGGACACCCCCGGGGTGGACGGGCTGGACGTCTACCGGGCGCTGCGCATGGTCAACCCCTCTCCCTACATGTTTTTCTTGGACTTCGACGGCGTGCAGCTGGCCGGCTCCTCCCCCGAACTGCTGGTGCGGCTGGAGGGGGACCTGGTGCGCACACGGCCGCTGGCAGGCACCCGCCCCCGCGGCCGGGACGAGGAGGAGGACCGCCGTCTCGAGGCCAGCCTGCTGGCGGACGAGAAGGAGCGCGCCGAGCACGTGATGCTGGTGGACCTGGGGCGCAACGACCTGGGGCGGGTGTGCCGCTACGGCAGCGTGCAGGTGGACACCCTGATGGCCGTGGAGCGCTTCTCCCACGTCATGCACATCGTCAGCGACGTGCGCGGCCGTCTGCGGCCCGGCTGCGACGCGGTGGACGTGCTGCGGGCCTGCTTCCCCGCCGGCACGGTGACGGGGGCGCCGAAGGTGCGAGCCATGGAGATCATCGACGAGCTGGAGCCGGTGGCGCGCGGGCCCTACGCCGGCGCCGTGGGCTACATCGGCTTCTCCGGGAACATGGACACCTGCATCACCATCCGCACCATCGTCCTCGCCGGGGGGCGCGCCTACCTGCAGGCGGGCGCGGGGATCGTGGCCGACTCGGTTCCGGAGCGCGAGTACGTGGAGACGGTGAACAAGGCCAAGGCGCTGCTGCGGGCGCTGGAGCTGGCGGGGCGGCGCTACCGGGAAGGCGGGGGGGCGGCGTGATGGTCAGCGTGGTGGTGATCGACAACTACGACTCATTTACCTACAACCTGGTGCAGTACCTGGGTGCCCTGGCCGAGGAGGTCGGGGATGGCCAGGGACACACGGGATTCGACGTGCTGGTGTTCCGCAACGACGCGGTGGACATCGGCACACTGGAGACGCTGGCTCCCGCGGCGGTGGTCATCTCGCCGGGGCCGGGGACGCCTGCGCAGGCGGGAGTGGGCCTGGAGGTCATCCGCCGCCTCGGCCCGCGGGTGCCCATCCTCGGCGTCTGCCGGGGGCACCAGTGCATCGGTGCGGCCTACGGGGGGGTGGTGCGCCGTGGCGCGGCGCCGGTGCATGGCAAGGTCTCAGCCATCTTCCACGACGGCCGCACCATCTTTCAGGGCATCCCCAGCCCCTTCCAGGCCACGCGCTACCACTCCCTGATCGTGGAGCGCGCCTCCCTCCCCGCGGCGCTGGAAGTGAGCGCCCAACTGGAGGACGGCACGGTGATGGGCGTGCGGCACCGGGAGCACCCCGTCGAGGGGGTGCAGTTTCACCCGGAGTCGATCCTCACACTGCACGGGCGGCAGCTCCTGGCCAACTTCCTCCGCCTGGCCGGGGTGGGGGGCGGGGCCGGGGTCGCCCCCGCGGCTTTCCGCGGCGCGGCTGCGCCGGGGGCGGGAGGTGGGTAGCGTGGACCTGCGGGAGGCCATCCGCCGCGTCGTCGCCGGGGAGGACCTCAGTGAGGCGGAGGCCCACGCCGCACTGGGCGTGATCATGGACGGGGATGCCACGCCGGCTCAGATCGCCGCCTTCGTCACCGCCCTGCGGATGAAGGGGGAGACGGTGGAGGAGATCGCCGGCTGCGCGCGGGCCATGCGCGAGCGGGCGCAGCGGATCCGGCCGCGGGTGGACGAGCTGGTGGACGTGGTCGGCACCGGCGGCGACCGGGTGAGCACCTTCAACATCTCCACGACCACGGCGTTCGTGGTGGCCGGGGCCGGCGCCTACGTGGCCAAGCACGGCAACCGCGCGGTGAGCCGCCGCTCGGGGGCGGCGGACGTACTGGAGGCCCTGGGAGTGAATATCCAGGTGGATGCCCAGGTCGCGGCCGCGTGCATCGAGGACATCGGCATCGGGTTCCTCTTCGCCCCGCTCTACCACCCGGCGATGCGGCACGCCGCAGGTCCCCGTCGGGAGATTGGCATCCGCACGGTCTTCAATATCCTCGGCCCGCTGACCAACCCTGCCGGCGCGCGGCGCTACCTGGTGGGGACCTACGACCCGGCGCTGACCGAGATCATGGCCCGGGTCCTGGCGGAGCTGGGCGCGCGGCGCGCCCTGGTCGTGCACGGCGACGGGATGGACGAGCTCTCCACCCTGGGACCGACCAGGGTCTGTGAGGTGGCGGAGGGGAGCGTGCGCACGTACACGGTGGATCCAGGGGAGCTGGGGATTGCGCCGCCGCCAGTCCAGGCCCTGGCCGGCGGCGCGCCGGAAGAGAATGCGCGGATCGCGGAGGCTGTGCTGCGCGGCCAGCCCGGGCCGCCACGGGAGATCGTCCTGCTCAACGCGGCCGCGGCGCTGCTGGTCGCCGACCTGGCCGGGGACCTGCGGGAGGGCATGGCGCTGGCCGCCCGGGCCATCGACTCCGGTGCGGCCTACGAGCGCCTGGAAGGACTGCGCGTGCGCACGCGGGTGCCGGGGTGACGGGCGTGTCCCTCTTGCAGCAGATCGTGGCGCACAAGCGGCTGGAGGTGGCCGTGGCCGCGGCGATGGTCTCCCCGGCAACGGTGCGGGAACAGGCCCACCGGGCACCTCCGCCGCGGGACTTCGCCGGCGTGCTGCGCCGTGGCGAGCTGGCGCTGATCGCCGAGATCAAGCGCCGCTCACCGGCGTCCGGCGTCCTGCGCTCCCAGGTGGACGCGGCCGCGCTGGCCCGGGAGTACGTGGCCGGTGGGGCGCGGGCCGTCTCCGTACTCACGGACGGGCGCTTCTTCGGCGGGCGCGCGGAGGACCTGGTGGCGGTGCGCGCCGCGGTGGCGGTCCCCGTGCTGCGCAAGGACTTTGTCCTGGAGCCTTACCAGGTCTACGAGTCCCGGGCCCTGGGCGCCGACGCGCTGCTGCTGATCGCGGCCCTGGTGGAGGCGCCAGCGCTGGCGGCGCTGGTGGGGCTGTGCGCCGACCTGGGGATGGCGGCGCTGGTGGAGGTGCACAGCGAGGCCGAGGCGGCCGCAGCCCTGGGCGCGGGGGCGCGTCTGATCGGGATCAACAACCGGGACCTGCGCACCTTTGCGGTTGACCTGGAGACCACCGCCCGCCTGCGGGCCCGTCTGCCGCGGGACGTGCTGGTGGTCAGCGAGAGCGGCATTCACACTGCCGCGGATGTGGCCCGCCTGCGGCCCTACGCCGATGGGGTGCTGGTGGGGACCGCGTTGATGCAGAGCGAGCGGCCCACCGCCGCGGTGCGGGCGCTGCTGAATGGAGGGAACGAGCGTGAAGCACGGTCGGCTCCTCACCGGTGATCGGCCCACCGGCAAACTGCACCTGGGTCACTACGTGGGCACCCTGGCCAACCGGGTGCGCCTGCAGGACGAGTACGAGTGCTACTTCTTCCTGGCGGACTACCACCTGCTGACCACGCGCCTGGAGGGCCTGGAAGAGGTGGAGGAGAACATCCGCGACATCGTCCTGGACTACCTCAGCGTGGGCATCGACCCGCAGAAGGCCACGATCTTCCTCCAGTCGCGGGTGCCGCAGATCCCGGAGATCGCGCTGATCTTCTCCATGCTGGTGACCGTGCCGCGGGCGCAGCGGGTGCCCACGCTGAAGGAGGTGATGCGCGACCTGCACATCGCCCAGCCGTCGGTGGGGTTGCTGGCCTACCCCATCCTGCAGGCGGCGGACATCCTCAGCGTGCGGGCGGAGATCGTCCCCGTGGGCAAAGACCAGGCCTCGCACCTGGAGCTGACGCGGGAGATCGCGCGGCGCTTCAACGAGCTGTTCGGTCCGCTCTTCCCCGAACCCCAGACGCTCATCGGGGACGTCCCCACCCTGCCGGGGATCGACGGGAAGGCGAAGATGAGCAAGTCGCTGGGCAACGCCATCTTCCTCTCCGACGACGAGCGGGAGGTGACGCAGAAGGTGATGCGCATGTACACCGACCCCACGCGCATTCATCCCACCGACCCCGGGCACGTGGAGGGGAATCCGGTCTTCATCTACCACGACGCCTTCAACGCGGACAAAGAGGAGGTGGCGGAGCTGAAGGAGCGCTACCGCAGGGGTGCGGTGGGGGACGTGGAGGTGAAGCAGCGCCTGGCTCGGGCCCTGAACGCCTTCCTCGAGCCCATCCGGGAGCGGCGGCGGCGGTACAGCGTCCGTCCGCAGGTCGTGGACGACATCCTGGCGGAGGGATGCCGCCGGGCGCGAGAGGAGGCGGCCCGCACCCTGGAGCTGATGAAGGCGCACATGCACATGGACTACTTCACCGGGGCTGTGGGGGCGGGCGCCCGAGGGTGAGACCGCGCGTCCGGGTGAAGATCTGCGGGGTCACCGCTCCCGCCATCGCTCAGGTGGCCGCGGCCGCCGGCGCGGATGCGGTGGGGCTGGTCTTCGCGGAGAGCCGTCGCAGGGTGACGGTGGCGCAGGCGGGGCAGATCGCCGCCGCCCTGCCGCCCTTCGTGGCGGCGGTCGGGGTGTTCGTCGACGCGCCCGTGGAGGAGGTGCTGGCCCTGGCCCACGGTATCCCTCTGGATGTGGTGCAGCTCCACGGGGAGGAGCCTCCGGAAGAGGTGGCGGCGCTGCGAGCCCAGGGCCTGCGGGTGGTGAAGGCGCTGCGGGTGGGTGACCGGCTGGACCCGGAAGACCTGGAGCGCTACCGGGGGGCGACGGCGGTGCTGCTGGACGCGCGCGCGGCGGGCGCGGCCGGCGGCACGGGGAGGCCGTTCGCCTGGGGCCTCGCCCGGGGGTTGAGCGAGCGGATGCCTCTTGTTCTCTCCGGGGGGCTCACCCCGGAGAACGTGACGGAGGCGCTGGAGATCGTCCGTCCGTACGCTGTGGATGTCAGCAGCGGCGTGGAGACGGACGGGCAGAAAGACCCGGAAAGGATCCGCGCCTTTATCGAGGCGGTGCGGCGGTGGGAATTCCAGGAGGAGATGCGGTGACGGGAGCGGCGACCGCGGGGCGGCGCGGCTACTTTGGCGCGTTCGGCGGGCGGTTCGTCCCGGAGACGGTGATCCCGGCCCTGGAGGAGCTGGAGGAGGCCTACGCCCGCCTGCGCGAGGACGCGGCTTTCAGGGAGCGCTACCGCCGGTACCTGTGCACCTATGCCGGGCGTCCCACCCCCCTGTTCTTCGCCGCCCGCCTTTCCCGGGCGCTGGGTCCCGTTCGCGTCTACCTGAAGCGCGAGGACCTCAACCACACCGGCGCGCACAAGATCACCAACGCCCTGGGGCAGGTGCTGCTGGCGCAGGCCATGGGCAAGAGCCGGATCATCGCCGAGACCGGTGCCGGCCAGCACGGTGTGGCCACGGCCACGGCGGCGGCGCTGCTGGGGTTGGAGTGCGTCGTCTACATGGGCACCGAGGACTGTGCCCGTCAGGCTCTGAACGTGTATCGAATGAAACTGCTGGGGGCAGAGGTCGTGCCGGTCACCGCCGGTCAGCAAACGCTCAAGGACGCCATCAACGAGGCCATGCGCGACTGGGTGACCAACGTGCGCACGACCTTCTACGTCATCGGGTCGGTGGTCGGCCCGCATCCCTACCCCACCATCGTGCGCGACCTCCAGTCGGTGATCGGGAAGGAGGCGCGGGCGCAGGTCCTGGAGGCGGAGGGGCGCCTCCCTGATGCCGCGGTGGCCTGTGTCGGCGGGGGCTCCAACGCCATCGGGCTCTTCACCGCCTTCCGCGACGACCCGGTTCGGCTGGTCGGGGTGGAGGCAGGCGGATGGGGTCTGGAGAGCGGGCAGCACGCCGCCACCCTGACCGCCGGACGCCCCGGCGTGCTGCACGGGGCGCTGACCTACCTGCTGCAGGATGCCCACGGGCAGGTGCGGCCGACGCATTCCATCTCCGCCGGCCTGGACTATCCCGCGGTCGGTCCGGAGCACGCCTCCCTCAAGGAGAGCGGGCGGGCGGAGTATGTGGCGGTCACGGACGGGGAGGCCCTGGAGGGATTCCGCCTGCTGGCGCGGACCGAAGGCATCCTGCCGGCGCTGGAGCCGGCGCACGCTATCGGCTACCTTCCGCGGCTGGTGGCAACGCTGCCGCGGGATGGTGTCGTCGTCCTGGGCCTCTCCGGTCGCGGAGACAAGGACGTTGAAGTGGTGGCCCGCGCCCTGGGGAGAAGCGGTGAGCCGGATCACTGAGACCTTCGCCCGGCTGGACCGCCCGGTCCTGGTTCCCTTCCTCATGGCCGGTGATCCGGACCTGGCGTGCAGCGCGCGGCTGCTGCGCGCCGCGGCAGAGGAGGGCGACATTCTGGAAGTCGGCGTCCCTTTCTCCGACCCTATCGCCGACGGCCCCACGATCCAGCGAGCCGGCCAGCGGGCGCTGGCCGCGGGGATGACACTGGGCGGTGTCCTGGACCTGGTGGGAGGCTTGCGCCGAGGCGTCGACATCCCTGTCGTCCTGCTCACCTACTTTAATCCCGTGGTGCAGTTCGGCGTGGAGCAGTTCTGCGCCGAAGCTCGCGCGGTAGGCGTGGACGGGGTGGTGGTTCCCGACCTGCCGGCGGACGAGGCCGACGCGCTGATCCCCCCCGCCCGTGACGCCGGCCTGGACACGATCTTCCTGGTGGCGCCCACCACCTCGGACGAGCGCATCGCGCTGGCTGCCGAGCGCAGCCGGGGGTTCGTCTACTGCGTGTCGCTGACCGGGGTGACCGGTGCCCGGGCCGGGATTCCCCCAGAGGTGGAAGGCCTGGTCCGCCGAGCGAAGGCGCTCACCGCCCTGCCGGTGTGCGCGGGCTTCGGCATCTCCACCCCGGAGCAGGCCGCCGCGGTCGGGCGGGTGGCCGACGGGGTGATCGTCGGCAGCGCCCTGGTGGACCTGGTGGAGCGGGCAGGGGTAGAGGCGGAAGATGTCCTGAGGGGTTTCTTGCAGAGGCTCCGCGCTGCCCTGGCTGCCGCGCGCCAGGTGGAATCCGGTGCGTCACCCTCGACATGACTCCGCCACGCGCCTGAACCAGGAATCGACGTGCTCGAAGGAGTGACCGAGCCAGGAAGAGGGGGCACGAGCCATGGTCACCTACGAGGTCATCGCGACAGTGCATCCGGCCTGGATTGACGCCTACGAGCAGTATATGCGGAGTACACATATCCCCGACCTGTTGGCCACAGGCTGCTTCCAGGGCGCCGTGTTCTCAAGGGCGGCTGCTGGCCGCTATAGCGTCCGCTACGACGCGCCGAGCGAAGCCATTCTTAGCCGCTATCTCACGGAGCATGCGCCCCGGCTGCGCGCGGACTTCGCGGCACACTTTCCCGAAGGGGTGGAACTCGGGCGTGAAGTGTGGCATGCTCTCCAGACCTGGACTGTCTCGGTGCCGGCTGCGGGTTAACCCCCGCCCGAAGCCGCTCAGCGCGAACTGTTCGGGCACGCCCTGCATCTATGCTCCGCCAGAGTCCGCGCCTAGCGGAGCACGGCCTGCAGCGCCCAGAGCGCGGCCATCCCCGCTCCCACCGTGGCCAGGGCGTTGCGAGTGCGCCAGGCGTCCAGCGCGGCCAGAAGGCCGGCAGGCAGCCGGGCGTTCCCGGTGGAGAGGTCGAGGACGCCGCCAGGCTGCACCAGCGCGGGGAAGATGATGGCCGAGAGTACGGCCACGGGGACGAACCGGAGGGTTTCCCCGAGCAGTACCGGCAGGGGGCCTGCAGTGCTGCGGGCGAGGAAGGCCACCCGCAGGCCGTAGGTGGCGGCGCCGATGGCCAGGACGGTAAGCCAGAGCGTCACGTCGTCTCCCGGGCAGAGCGCATCCTGGAGGCGCTGTACCGCCGGGTGAAGACACCTGCCGCGATCCCGGCGACCGTGCCGAGGAGCAGGCCAAGCTTGAGTGGCATGCCCGCAGCGGCTACAGCCACGGTGCCCGCCGCCGCGGCCGCCGCGACCTCCGTCCGGTGCCGGATGGTCGGGACGGTCAGGGCGATGAACGTCAGCGGCAGCGCGAAATCCAACCCCCAGCTCTCCGGGACGCGGGCGCCGAAGAGCACCCCCACGGCGGTGCTGGCCTGCCACCCCGCCCACAACGTCAGTCCCGCGCCCAGCAGGTACCAGTGCCGCCGGAGCGCAGGCAGGCGGGTCGGCTGCGCGCGGAACCGGGTGATGGCCACGGCGTACGCCTCATCCGTCAGCAGGTAGGCCAAACCCCAGCGCCAGAGGGTCCGGAGGGGGCGCAGGTATGGAGCCACGGAGGCGCTGTAGAGCAGGTGGCGCAGGTTGACGACCGCGGCGCTGGCCACGATCACAGCGGCCGGGGCTCCGTTGCCCACCAACTGCGCGGTGAGGAACTGGGCGGAGCCGGCGAAGACGATGGCGGAGGCGGCCTGTGCCAGCGCCGGCGGCATTCCCGCGGCGACGGCCAGCGCCCCGTAGATCATCCCAAAGGGGACGACGCCGGCGACAACCGGCAGCTCGTCCCGCACCCCGGCTGCGAACGCGGCGCGCGCGGACAGGCCCTCCATCAGTCCGGCCCCCCTGCGGTCCACGCGCTGGCGTTCATCTCCGGCAACATCCCTCACATCATCCCCCGGGGAGAAGGTGGGGATCAAGGGCGACGCGTCAGGGGACCTGCGTCCCGGATTCGCCCTCAGCAAGCGGCGCGGAGACCGGCATGCCGTCGTGGAGGTGGACCGGCGGGGGCGGCCTGCCGGGGGGCCGCAGCAGCGACGCCGCGACCGCGCCGCCGATCAGCGCCGCCACCACAGCCAGCGAGAGGCCAATGGGAATCGTGTAGAGGTCGCTGAGCAGCATCTTCGTCCCCACGAAAGCCAGCACCAGGCCCAGGCCCACCTTCAGGTAGTGAAACCGGTGGAGCACGCCGGCCAGCAGGAAGAAGAGCGCGCGCAGGCCGAGGATGGCAAAGATGTTGGATGTGTAGACGATGAAGGGATCCTCGGTCACGGCGAAGATGGCGGGGATGGAGTCGATGGCGAAGACGATGTCCGTCGCTTCCACGACCACCAGCACCAGCAGCAGGGGCGTGGCCATCAGCCGGCCGCCGACGCGGACGAAGAACCGCGCGCCCTGGTAGGTGGGGACCACGGGCAGGTAGCGGCGGATCAGGCGCAGCAGCGGGTTGCGCTCCGGGTGCACCTCTTCTCCCCTGGCGCGGACGATACGCACGGCGGTGAGGAGGAGCAGGCCGCCGAAGAGGTAGACCACCCAATGAAAGGCCTGCAGCAGCGCGGCGCCGGCCAGGATGAAGGTGACGCGAAAGACGATGGCTCCCAGAATCCCCCAGAAGAGGACGCGGTGCTGGTAGGCCGCCGGCACCGAGAAGTACGAGAAGATCACCAGGAAGACGAAGATGTTGTCGACGCTGAGGGCCTTCTCGATCAGGTAGCCGGTGAGGAACTCCAGCCCGCGCTGCGCCCCGAACGCCCAGGCCACCCAGGCGTTGAAGAGCAGCGCCAGCGCGATCCAGAACAGGCTCCAGCCCAGCGCCTCGCGGGTGCCGATGGCATGAGCCTTGCGGTGGAAGACCCCCAGGTCGAGGGCGAGGAGTCCCAGGACGAAGAGGGTGAACGCCCCCCACAGCAGCGGGGTACCGACGCTGACCGGCATCCGGTCTACCCTCCCGGGGGAGGCCGCCCGAACAATAGAGAGGGCGAGCCTCCGCCACCGTGATCACAGGCTGCGAAGGTCTCGCCCCCGCGGCGTCGCGAGAGCCCGGCCGGGTCGCAGGCGACCGTGCTGACGGCCCGGGCACGGAGTCGCGCTCCGTGGCTACTCCCCTTCGGGCGGAGTGTACACGACAGCGGCCACTGGGGCAAGATGGGTGCGGAGGCCCATGGAGGAATCCCGGCTCTTCGTTGACCTGGGGCTGCTGCTGCTGGCGGCGCTCGGCGGCGGGATCCTGGCGCAGGCGCTACGCCAGCCGCCGATCGTCGGCTACATCGGCGTGGACTTCTCCATCGGCGAGCTCCTGCGCGTCCGCCGCCCGGCCACCCTGGGCGCGCTGGGCGGAATCGCGCTGCTGCTCCTGCTGACCCTCCCCGTGGGGCGGCTCCTGGGGTGGTCGCTCACCCAGAGCCTCGCCGTCGGCGCCGCGGTCAGCGTCGGCAGCACCATGGTCCTGCTGAAGTTCCTCCTGGAGCGGGGGGAGCTCACCTCCTCGCACGGCCGCGTGGCGGTGGGCATCTCGCTGGTCGAGGACCTGGCTGTGGTGGCCATGGTCATCCTCCTCCCCGTCCTGGGTGCCACCGGAGGCGGCCGCGTGATCCCGCTGGCGCAGGGGCTGCTGCAGGCCGTCCTCCTGCTGGTGCCCCTCCTCTGGTTTGCCCGGCGGGTCTTTCCGGAGATCCTGGCTCGCGTGGCGCGGACGCGCAACACGGAACTCTTCCTGCTGGTCGTCGTGGTGGTCGCCATCGGTACGGCGGCGCTCACGGCCAGCCTCGGCCTCTCCCTGGCGCTGGGCGCCTTCCTGGCGGGGCTGGTGATCAGCGAGTCGGAGTTCGCCCACGAGACGCTGGCGCGGATCCTGCCCATTCGCGACGTCACCATCCTGATCAACGCGCTCGTCTTCCGGCGCACGCCTCGCTGGCTGACGCGGGCGATGGCCACGCCCGCGGCCGCGGAGGACCGCGCCGTGGTTGCGCCCTCGCCCACCGGTCACGTGCTCATCTGCGGCTATGGGCGGGTCGGTCGGGAGGTGGCGGACGCCCTGATCGCCTTCAACGTCCCGTTTGCCGTCGTCGACCTGGACCCGGAGGCGACGCGCGCCGCGCGGGCGCGGGGGGCGCTGGCCGTCTTCGGCGACGCGGGCAACGAGCCCATCCTGCACCGTGCCGGAGCGGAGCGGGCGCGGCTGGCCGTGGTGGCCATGCCGGACGTCGAGGCGGCTCACCGCTGCGTGCACGCGCTGCGCCGCATCCGCGAGGACCTGCCCATCCTGGCGCGATTGCATCAGCGGCGCCACCGGGCGCTGCTCCTGGAGGCGGGGGCGACCGAGGTCGTCCAGCCCGAGGTGGAGGCGGCGCTCACCCTGGTGCGGCACAGCCTGGACCGGCTTGGGAGGCGGCCGTGCGGGAACGCACCGGCGCCACCATCGTCAGCCTGCGGCGGGGCGCGCGGGAGGTGACCAATCCCGCGCCGGAGGAGCTGCTGCACCAGGAGGACCGGCTCTTCGCCATCGGCAGCGCGGAACAACTGGCGCTGCTGGCGGCGCTGTGCGCAGGCGGCGAGGAGGCTGACGGTGCCGGCGTCGCCATGGTGTGAGGGCCGAGGGCCGCCCGCGCAGGGATCGGCGGCGCGGGAGGAAAACCCTCTGTCGGTGCGGGCGCGCTGCGGGGTGCGGCGCAAATTGGGGAGGAGCCTGTGGGTGTCGACGAGCTGATTCTGGTCGTCCCGCGGGAGCGGCTTCTGTCGCCGGGCGGCGTCGAGGGCTTCCGTCCCGGTGGCGTGGACACCTACGCGGAATGCGTCCGCCGCTTTGGGGAGTTCCGCCCGCGCACCGCCGTGGAGGAGGATCCCTCGCTGAAGCAGATCATCCCCTACCTGATCATCCGCCACCGGGATCGGGTCTTTCTGTTCCAGCGGTCCGCCCGGAGTGGGGAGCGGCGGCTGCGCGGCCTCTACTCCATCGGCGTGGGCGGGCACATTACCTCGGCAGACGCGGACGGCGCATCGGACCTGCTGGCCGCCGGGCTGGCGCGCGAGCTGCACGAGGAGCTGGTCATCGCCGATGGGTGGCGGGCGCGGCCGGTGGGTGTGCTCAATGAGGAGGATACGGCGGTGAGCCGGGTCCACTTCGGCGTGGTCTACGTGGTGGAGACGGACGACGCCGCGGTGCGCGTACGGGAGGCGGATCGCCTGCGCGGCCGCCTGGCCACGGCCGCCGAGGTGCGGGCGGCCCGTTCCCGGCTGGAGAGCTGGTCGCGGCGTATTCTCGATGCTGCAGACCCCTTCGCGCTCTGAGGCAGGGTCGCTCCCCTCCGCTGGCCGCGTCGGACGACAGGTGGCTTGCGCCGCGGTGCCCGAAGGTGTCCTCGTGCGGGTGCCTCCCCCATACAGCCTGCAGCGGACGCTGCAGTGCGGGCAGGTGTTCCGTTGGACGGTGCGCGACGGGCTGGCCACGGGCGTCTTCCGCGGGCGGGTGTGGACGGTGCGGCAGGAGGGCACCGCGCTGCGCGTCAGCGGCGGGGACCCGGCGGAGCTGGAGGTGCTGCTGCGTCACCTGGCGGTGGATGCGCCGCTGCGCTCCGTGGAGCAGGCGCTGGCCAAGGACCCCGTGCTGCGCCGGGCGCTGGCGCACACCAGCGGCATCGCCATCATGCGGCAGGACCCCTGGGAGTGCCTGGTTTCCTACGTGGTCTCCGCCTTTAACAACATCCCCAAGATCCGCCTGACCCTCGAGCGGCTCTCCCGCCGCTTCGGCCGGCCGCTGGGGGACGGCCGGTTCGCCTTCCCCGCGCCGCCGCGGCTGGCCGACGCTTCGCTGCCGGCGCTGCGCGCGTGCCTGCTGGGCTACCGGGCGCCCTACGTGCGGGCCGTGGCGCGGACGGTGGCCGAAGGCCGTCTGGACCTGGAGGCACTGCGGGTGCAGCCCTACGTGCAGGCGCGCGAGGCCCTGCTGGGCCTGCCCGGCGTCGGGGAGAAGGTGGCGGAGTGCGTGCTCCTGTTCGCCCTGGGCCGCGGCGAGGCCTTTCCCGTCGACGTCTGGGTGCAGCGCGCGGTGCAGGCCCTCTTCCTGGGCCGCCGCGCCACCCCGCGCGCGATCCGCCAGTGGGCCCGCGACCGCTTCGGCCCCCTCGCTGGCTACGCCAACCAGCACCTCTTTGTCGCCGCCCGCGCGGGCATCCTCGGCCACACCCCCGCCGTGTAGCCGTCGTGGCAGGCGCATTCCGCAGCCTTCCCGGCCGCCTGCGCCGCGCGGCGCAGCTCACCGTCCTCTACGACGGCTGGTGCTCGCTGTGCAGCCGCAGCGTCCGCCGCCTGGGCCGGCTGGACCTGCTCTCCCTGGTGCACTTCGTCTCCTTCCGCGACCCCGGCGTCCTGGAGGGCTACCGGGTGGACCGGGCGCGGGCCGAGCGGCGGGTCCTGGCCATCGACGCGCGGGGGCGCATCCGGGAGGGGGCGGATGTCCTGGTGCAGATCGCGGTACGCTCGCCCCTGCTGTGGCCGGTCCTCCCCGTCCTGGTGGGAGGGCGGCTGCTGGTGGGCCAGAGACTCTATGATGCCGTGGCCGGCCGGCGTGTCGTGCTCGTCCCGGGGAGCTGCGCCGGACACTGCGGTCCGGGCGAGCGCCCGAGAGGGTGACCTTCGCGCGCCCCCGGGTGGGTCGAGCCCAAAGGTGGGAATGGTATCATGATGTCGTGAAGCCCGCGCGTGTTTCCTCTGCTGGCGTCGCGGTGCGGAGTGTTCATGGGCGTGACTGTTATTGAAGGGACAGTTCGGGGTGCCGATGCGAGGCAGGTACCTGTGCGCTTCCTGGTCGACAGCGGCGCCACGTACACCTTGCTTCCCCAGGATGTCTGGCGCCAGCTCGGGCTGGTGCCACGGAGACGCGTCACCTTTTCGCTGGCCGACGGCACCACGGTGGAACGTGACGTTTCGGAGTGCTACATCAGTCTGCCCCAGGGCGAAGGACATACTCCGGTCATCCTCGGCGAACCGGGCGACGTAGCGCTCCTGGGCGTGGTCACGCTGGAGATCCTGGGCCTGGTCCTCAACCCCTTCACCAGAGAGCTTCAGCCGATGCGGATGATGCTGGCCTGACTCCCTTGGGGAGCAGTGCCGGCTGAGCAGCGCCGCCAGGACCGCAAAGCCGCTCCCGCTGCGGCTCGCCCTGTTGGCCTGATGGCGAGTTCTTAGGGGCGTACCGTGATCCAGCCGGCGGGGCCGGCGAGGAGCTCACCGATGCGGGCGATGGGGGTGACGTCCCGCTGCCGCAGGGCCGCTTCCAGGGCGTCGACCCGGTCGGGCGGGACGGCGATGAGCAGCCCGCCGGACGTCTGGGCGTCGGCCAGCAGGAGGCGGGTTTCCTCGTCCACGCCCTCGTCGTAGGCGACCTTGTCCTGAAGGAACTCGAAGTTCCGGGCCGTGCCGCCGGCGATGGCCCCCGCCCGGGCCAGGGCGTGGGCCTGCGGCAGGATGCGGACGGCACCGGCACGGACGCGGGCGGCCACGCCGCTGGCAGCCGCCAGTTCGTGGAGGTGCCCCAGCAACCCGTAGCCGGTGACGTCGGTGCAGGCGTGTACACCCACCTCGACGATGGCCTCGGAGGCGGCGCGGTTGAGGGCCTCCATCACGCGGATCGCTTCCGCGGCGGCCTCAGGCGGGGTCTTCCCCTGCTTGATCCCTGTGGTGATGACCCCCAGGCCCAGTGGCTTCGTCAGCAGCAGCACGTCCCCGGGACGCCCGCCGGCCTTGGTGATGATCTTCTTGGGATGCACGGTGCCGGTCACGGCCAGGCCGTACTTGGGCTCGGGGTCGTCGATGGTGTGGCCGCCGACGATGAGGACGCCGGCCTCCTGTGCCTTAGCCGCTCCGCCGCGGAGGATCTCGCTGAGAACCTCCAGCGGCAGCTTGTTCCGGGGGAACCCGGCGATGTTCAGCGCGAGCAGGGGGCGCGCCCCCATGGCGTAGATGTCGGAGAGGGCGTTGGCCACGGAGATGGCCCCGTAGTGGTATGGGTCGTCCACGACGGGGGTGAAGACGTCCACCGTCTGCACCAGGGCCAGGTCGTCGCTGAGCCGGTAGACCGCGGCGTCGTCGCGCGCGGAAAGCCCCAGGAGTAGGTTGGGGTCGCTGGGTTGTGGCAGAGCGCGCAGGACCTGCGCCAGGTCGGCGGGGCCGAGTTTCGACGCTCAGCCCGCGCAGGCGACCATGGCGGTGAGCCGGATGCGCTCCCGCTGGTCGTCCATCCGCGACCTCCCTTCCCCGGCACCGCGTACGGTGGGGCTCATTGTAGCACCGCGCCGGCGGCCCCTGCTATGATGGCCGCGGCGTTTCCTGGTATGATGGCCCCGGCATCCCACTCATGACTGCGCCAGGTGTGCCCTTCGAAGTCTTCGACCACCCTGCGGAGGCAGGCATCGTCGCCTACGGCCGTGACCTCCCCGAGCTCTTCGCCAACGCCGCCCGCGGCATGTTCCACTTCATCGTTGACCCGGCAACGGTGCAGGTGCGCGAGCGCCGGCCGCGGGCGGTCGCGGCCGACGACCTGGAAGGGCTGCTGGTGGCGTGGCTGAACGACCTGTTGGTCGTCCTCAACGCCGATGGGTTTCTCCCCAAGGAGTTCTTCGTGGAGGAGGTGACGCCGACGCGGGTGCAGGCCGGGCTTGCCGGCGAGCCGGTCGACCCGCAGCGGCACCGTTTCCGTCTGGACGTCAAAGCGGCCACCTACCACGCGTTGCGCCTGGAGCGCGGCGATGGCTGGTCGGCGCGCGTCCTCTTCGACGTGTAGCGCTCCCACGGCCGGTACCCGGTCTCGTACATGGCCTTGGAGATCATGTGGGCGCCCACCGGCGTGGTCATCAGGACGAAGATCAGGGTGACGAGCTCCCGCCCCGTCGTCCCGTGGGTCAGGATCGCCGAGGCCAGGACCAGGGCCAGCCCCAGCGTGGCAGCCTTGGTCGGCGCGTGCAGCCGCGCGTAGGCGTCGGCGAAGCGGTGCAGCCCCAGCGCCGCGATCAGCGAGAGCGCCGAGCCTGCCAGCAGCATGGCGGCCGCGAGCGTGCTACCCAAGGGGAGGCCTCCCCCGGACGAAGCGGGCCGCGGCCACGGTCCCGATGAAGCCCAGGATGGCCACTACGGCGGCCACGTCGGCGAACAGCCTGGTGGCGGAGCGGATCCCCAAAACGGTCACCAGGTTGATCAGGATCAGGGCGATGGTGTCGCCGGCCACCACCCGGTCGCCCAGGTGCGGCCCCCGCACCAGGCGGACGAAGGCCAGCGCCATGGCGGCGACCAGCATGGCCAGGGCCGCGGCGACGACCGGCGGCGTCATTCCACCAGCCCCCTGATCGGCGCCTCCAGGGTGCGTTTGATCTCCTGCACCGTGGCCTCAGGGTCCTCCAGGGCCAGGACGTGCACCAGGAGGTGGGAGCGGTCCGGGGCCACGTCCACCGTCATGGTGCCGGGGATCAGGGTGATGGAGTGCGCCAGCATGGTGATGCCCAGGTCGGTCTTCAGGTCCAGCGGCAGGCGGACGATGCCCGAGCGGACCGGCCGCCACGGCCGCAGGACCAGGCTGGCCACGATGATGTTCGCCCGGATGTTCTGGACGACGAACGTGGCCAGCCAGCGCAGCCCGGAGGACAGGCGCCGCAGCATCCTTACCTCCCCAGCACCGCGCTGACGTAGGCGGCCGGCGCGACCAAGTGGCCGGCGGCCGTGGCGGTGAGGGCATAGAGCACCTGCGGCTGCAGCCCCACGGCCAGGGTGATCGCCGCCAGCACCGCCGCCGGGACCACCAGGCGGGCGGGGGCCCGCGCCGGAGAGCCCGGGCCCCAGAAGGCCGTCGTGTAGATCTTCAACATGGACATCAGCGTGAGCACGCTGACCAGGATGCTCACGGCGACCACGGCGCGCTGCCCCACGGCCAGCCCCGCGTGAACCAGCAGCAGCTTGGCGAAGAATCCGGAGAAAGGCGGCACGCCGGCCAGGGAGAGGGCGCAGATGACAAAGACCAGGGCCAGAGGGCCGTTGGTCCGCGCCAGCCCGCCCAGCCGATCGAGCCGGCCGGTTCCCTGGGTCTCCTCGATAGCGCCGCCGACCAGCAGCAGCCCCGACTTCACCACAATGTGGTGCAGCACGTAGAAGATCCCGCCGGCGATGCCAAGCCGGCTGGCCAGCGCCAGGCCCATGATCATGTAGCCCACCTGGCTGATGATGTGGAAGGAGAGAATGCGCCGGATGTCCTCCTGGGCCAGGGCACCGAGGACGCCGAAGAGCATCGTCCCCGCCGCCGCCCAGAGCAGGACCACGTTGGGCCCGTCGCTGGGGAAGACGATGGTGAAGACGCGGAACAGGGAGTAGACGCCGACCTTGGTGAGCAAACCGCCGAAGAAGGCGGCGGTGCCGCCTGGGGGGATGGCGTAGGCGTGCGGCAGCCAGAAGTACAGGGGGAAGATGGCGGCTTTGATCCCGAAGGCCACCAGCAGCAGCGCCGCGCCGGCGCGGACGGGCCCGGCCGGGGCCAGGGGCACCCGCTCCACCAGGTGCGCCATGTTCAGCGTGCCGGTCGCCGAGTAGATCAGCGCCACCGCGAAGAGGAAGAACGTCGAGGCCACCAGGTTAATCGCCACGTAGACGAAGGCTTCGCGCGCCTGGCGCCGCGTCGTGCCGTGGGTGAGGAGGAAGTACGAGGCGATGAGCATGACCTCGTAGGAGACGTACAGGTTGAAGACGTCCCCGGTGATGAACGCCCAGTTGATGCCCGCCAGGAGGAACTGCCAGCCGGAGGCGATGAAGCGGTCGTCCCGGCCGGCGGCGATGGTGAAGAGCAGGCCCACCAGAGCGATCAGCGAGGCGATGAGCACCATCAGCGCGGCGAGCGCGTCGGCCACCAGCGAGATGCCGAAGGGCGCAGCCCATCCCCCCGCCTGGGCGGTGAGGACCCGTCCCCCGCGGGTGACCACGACCAGGGTGACGGCGGCGGCCAGCGAGGCCAGGACTGAGGCGAGGCCCAGGGCCCGGGCGACCCGCTGCGGCGGGCCCACCAGGAGGAGGACCGCCGCCAGCAGCGGGATGACGATCACCAGCGGGGGGAGCGCCGCGGCGTCCCTAATCATCGCCGTCCTCCCCGCCGCCGAAGAGGTGCATGCGGTAGCCCAGGGCCAGGAGGAAGGCGGTCAGACCGAACGAGATGACGATGGCCGTGAGGATGAGCGCCTGGGGCAGGGGGTCCGTGAGGGGTCCGGGGGCGGCGCCGATGACGGGGACGCCTCCCCGCAGGCCGGCGGCCAGGAGGATGATCACGTTCGCCGCATGCGAGAGCAGCGCCAGACCGATGATCTGGCGGAGGATCGAGCGCGCCAGCAGCATGGCGAAGCCGGTGGCCACCAGCGTACCGACCAGGAGCGCCACGGCGACGGCCATCAGCTCGCCTCCACCAGGGCGCGGATCGCCGACATCACGGCGCCGACCACAACACAGAGGACGCCCAAATCGAAGATCAGGGACGTGGACAGGTGGAGTGGGCCGAGGTGCAGCAGGGTGTGCTTGAGCGGAGGCCGGCCGAAGATCAGCGGAACCAGTCCTTCGCCGACGGCGATGAGCAGCCCGAGCGCCATCAACCGGTCCCAGCGGCGCCGCAGGCGGCCGCCGCCGAAGGCCTCCACGCGCAGCACCAGGGCCGCGGCGATCATCAGGCCCCCCACAAACCCGCCGCCCGGACCGTAGTGGCCGGTGGCCCACAGGAACAGCGCGTACGCCACGATGATCGGCGAGGCCAGGGTCGCGATCACCCGGAGGATGGGCGATGTCATCGGCGCGTCGTCGCGGCGACCCGGCCTGGCCCTGCCGGGCGCCAGGGCCAGGATGCCCAGCGCCGCGATGGTCAGCACGCTGATCTCCCCCAGCGTGTCCCAGCCGCGGAAGTCAACGACCACCAGGTCGACCACGTTCCGCCCGCCGGCCTCGGCCGCGCGGGCGAAGAACTCCTCCGAGACGCGTGGCAGACTGGAGACGCCGGCGACCAGAGCTGCCAGCACCGCACTCGCCGCACCGGCCGCCAGAGCCAGAATCCCATCGGTGAGGTTGCGCGGGCGCGCTCCACCCGTGTCGGTCCCCGCCAGGGCCGTGATGGCGACGAGGAACAGGACCAGGGAGACCGTCTCGATCACCGTCTGCGTGATGGCGATATCGGGCGCGCTGAGAAGGAGGTAGATGAGGCTGACCGCGTAGCCCACCGTGCCCAGCGCGAGGACCGCGCCCAGCAACGGCCGCAGCCGGGCGGCCGCCACTGAGGCCGCCATAGCCACCACCACGGGGACGACCGGGCCGGGCTCCAGGCCCGCCGGCCGCAGCGACGCGGCCACGCCCGTGCGCAGCAGCCCCACGGTCAGCAGCGCCAGGGTCACCGTCACGATGTAGACCAGGTAGTCGCGCAGGCGGCCGGTCATGTAGGCGCCCGTGAGCGCCCGGGCGGCCTGCAGCGTCCCCGAGGCCAGCCCGTCGTACAGCCGGCCGGTGCTCAGCGGCCGCATCGCCTCCGTCAGGCTGTGGGCCAGCGGCTCCGCCCGCAGCAGCCCCAGCC
>JBBIIQ010000012.1:0-20293 GCA_037446405.1 Armatimonadota bacterium
GGACGGCCTCACGTACACCTTCAAGATCCGGCGGGGAGTCCGCTTCCACGACGGGACGCCCATGACGGCGGAGGACGTTGTCTACTCGGTGCGCCGCTTCGTCCTGACCGACCGCAGCGGAGGCCCGTCCTCGCTGCTCTTGGAGCCCATCCTGGGCCTGACCTCGACACGGGATGACAAGGGGAACCTCATCCTCAAGTACGCCGACCTGACCCGGGCCATCCGCGCGCAGGGCAACAACGTGATCATCACCCTGAAGGAGCCCTTCGGCCCGTTCCTCTCCATCCTGGCCCAGTGGTCCTACGTCATCCCCAAGAAGACGGCCATCGCCCGGGGTGACTGGGACGGCACCGCCGCCACCATGCGCAAGTACAACAACCCGAAGAAGGAGTCCATGGCCTTCTTCGAGTTTGCCAACGGCACCGGACCCTTCAAGCTGGAGCGGTGGGACCGGGCGGGGCGGCAGATGATCCTGGTGCGCAACGACAACTACTGGCGGACTCCGGCCCGGCTGCGCCGCGTGGTCATCCGCCAGGTGGATGAGCCGGCCACGCGCATCCTCATGCTCAAGGCCGGGGACGCCGACGCCGACCTGGGCGTGACCCGCCGCGAGCTGCCCCAGTACGAGGGCGCGCCGGGCATCCGCATCATCGACGACCTGCCCACGGGGACCTCCACCAACCCGGCGGTCTTCTTCACCTTCAACATCGACTGCGCCGGGAACCCCGACTGCGGCAGCGGGCGCCTGGACGGCAACGGCATCCCGCCCAACTTCTTCTCCGACGTCAACGTGCGCCGCGGCTTCGCCTACGCCTTCGACTACAACACCTTCCTGCAGGACGGCTACCGGGGCAAGGCCACCCTGGCCAAGGGGGTCATCCCGCGGGGCATGTTCGGCTTCAACGAGAAGCAGGAGTACTTCACCTTCGACCGCGCCAAGGCGGCCGCCAATTTCCGCGAGGCCTGGGGCGGCCAGGTCTGGGAGCGCGGCTTCAAGGTGACGGTGCTCTACAACGCCGGGAACGTGGTCCGCGAGCTGGGGGCGCGCATCCTCAAGGACAACATCGAGGCGATCAACCCCAAGTTCAAGATCGACACCCGCGGCATCACCTGGTCCAGTTACCTGGCGGCGATGGACGCCTCCAAGCTGCCGGTCTTCTTCATCGGCTGGCTGGCCGACTACCCCGACCCGCACAACTTCACCTTCCACTTCATGCACAGTGACGGGACCTTCCCCCACGTGCAGAAGTTCAAGAACGAGGAGGTCGACCGCCTGGTGACGGCGGCGGCGCGGGAGACCGACCGGGCCAAGCGCGAGCAGATGTACTTCCAGCTCAACCAGAAGTACTTCGAGCTCGTGCCGTCCTTCGCCACCGTCAACGCCATCGCCTTCCGCGTGCAGCGATCCTGGGTGCGTGGGTGGTACTGGAACCCCATGTTCCCCGGGACCTACTACTACACCATCTCTAAGGGCTAGGCCTGGCGGCGGGGGCCGGAAGCATCCCTCCCGGCCCCCGCCCGGGGTGCGCCTTCCCGTGACGGTCTTCATCGCCCGCCGCCTGCTGCTGCTCCCCCTGGTGGGGATCGGGGTGACCCTGCTCATCTTCGGCCTGCTGCAGCTGCTCTCCCCGCAGCAGCGGGCGGCGCTGTACGTCACCGACCCGCGGCAGCTGCAGGCCATCGACGCCATCATCCGGGAGCACGGCCTGGACAGACCGGTCTACGTCCAGTACGTGCAGTGGCTGGGGCGCGTGCTCCGCGGGGACCTGGGCTGGTCGGAGACAGCGAAGATGCCCGTGGCCCGGGCGATCACCACGTTCTTCCCGGCGACGCTGGAGCTCACCCTCTACACCTTTCTGCCCATCGTCGCCCTGGGCATCTGGCTGGGCACCAAGTCCGCGGTGCACCGCGACCAGATCATCGACCACTTCTCCCGCCTCTTTGCCATCGGCGGGCAATCCTTCCCCACGTTCGTCTGGGGGCTGCTGCTGCTGATGGTCTTCTACGGGGCTTGGCGGCTCTTCCCCCCGGGGCGGCTCTCCCTGGAGGCGAACCTGGCGGTGCTGGACCCCGCCCAGTTCCGCACCTACACCCACCTGGTCACGGTGGACGCGCTGCTGAACGGCAAGCTGTGGATCTTCCTGGACGCCCTGCGCCACCTGGCACTGCCGGTGATCACCCTCAGCCTGGTGCAGACGGCCACCCTGGTCCGCGTCACCCGCTCCTCTATGCTGGAGACGCTGCGCCAGGACTACGTGCGCACCGCCCGGGCCAAGGGGCTGGAGGAGCCTCGGGTGATCACCAAGCACGCCCGCAAGAACGCCCTCATCCCGGTGGTCACCCTCTCCGCCCTGCTCTTCGTCGGGCTGCTCAACGGGGTGGTGATCACGGAGACCATCTACAACTACCCGGGGATCGGCCGCTGGGGGGCCAACGCCGCCATTCAACTGGACGCGCCGGCCGTGGCCGGATTCGCCCTCTTCAGCGCCCTGCTGCTGGTCTTCGGGAACCTCGCCGCGGACATCCTCTACGCCTGGATCGACCCGCGGATCCGTCTGGGGTAGGCCGCCATGGGGGTCCTCGCCGAGCGCAAGCTCGTCCGCCCGGAGCTGGCGGTCACGCTGTCCACCTGGCAGATCGCCGTGCGCCGCTTCCGGCGCAACCCCCTGTCGCTGATGGGGCTGATCATCATCGTGGGGTTCATCCTGATGGCGCTGCTGGCCCCGCTGCTGGCCCCGCCGCCGCCCAACGCGCGCAACCCCTACATGATGCCCCACGCCGGCTACAGCCCCGACCCGCAGCCGCCCCGGCCCGGCCACCCCTTCGGCACCACGGAGCAGGCCTTCGACATCTACTACGGGATCGTCTGGGGGGCGCGGACGGCCTTCCGCGTCGGTCTGCTGGTGGTGGCCATCTCGGTGCTCATCGGGATCATCGTCGGCAGCGTCGCCGGGTACTTCCGCGGCCGGGTCGACGAGTTGCTCATGCGCGTGGTGGACATCTTCCTGGCCTTCCCCGGGTTGATCCTGGCGGTGGTGGTCGTGGCCATCCTGGGGCCGGGCCTGGAGAACGTGCTCATCGCCCTGGCCCTGGTCAGCTGGCCGGGCTACGCCCGTCTGCTGCGCGGGGAGATCCTCTCGGTGCGGGAGCGGGACTACGTGGAGGCGGCGCGGGCGATGGGCGCCAGCGACATCAAGATCATCCTGCGCCACGTCCTGCCCAACAGCATCTACCCGGTGCTGGTGGTCTCCTCCCTGGACATGGGCAGCATCGTGGTCACGGCGGCGGCGCTCTCCTTCCTCGGGCTGGGCGCGCCCATCGGTTACGCCGACTGGGGGCAGATCATCAGCCTCTCCCGCAACTGGATCATCGGCGCCGGGGGCAACGCCTTCGCCTTCTGGTACACGGTGGTCTTCCCCGGAGCGGCGCTGGTGCTCTTCACCCTGGGGTGGAACCTCCTGGGCGACGCCTTCCGCGACATCCTCGACCCTCGCCTGCGGGGGGCCAGTTAGGAACCACCGACGTGCGATCCGCCCCAGGCGGGGCGCCCGGTGTGCTCGCCCGGAGGTCACGCTCAGGGGAGCCGGATCGACCCCACATCCCGGCCGAAGGTGATCCGCAAACGGGAGCGGGCCGCTCGCACATGGGCCAGGCCCTCGGCAAGAAGCTGCTCAGCGGCCACTCTGGCCATGGGCTCAGTCGCCTGGCCCGTGCCGGGTCGGCGGATCTGCACGCTTCCCTGCCACGCTCCACCTTCGATCGCGAGTTCTGCCACCGTCTGCACCCCGTCCGCTGCGGTGGACTCCCGCCTGATCGCCAGGCGGACGGGACCCCATTCGATGGCGTACCGGGCCCCGGCGACGTCCACTTCAAGGTCCTCCAGCATCCCCTCCTGGCCCAGACCGTAGAACCGGTACTCGTAGTCGGCCTCCGGCCCCAGCGACCGCAGGAGGAGGTCTTCCACCCCGCGAAGCTGCAGGGTCACCGTGCCACTGCGCCCTCCACGGAAGCCCTTCAGCCCCAGGGCCTCCCGCGCCTTGCCGAACAGGTCTGCGGCCAGGGCGAAGCGGCGGCGGACCTCCTCCTCGGGAGGCGGAGCGGGAGCCAGCCGGCTGCCGGCAGGCGCGTCCCAGGACCCGACCGGCGCTCCGGCGATGGGACGGATGACGAGCGCGTAGGGTTCGTCCGCCCTGGAGAAGCGGATCTCATCGATCTCCCCTCCCGGGGCGTTGACGGTGATGGTGTCGAATTCCGCCTCCCGCGCGGCGCGCACCAATGAGGCTTCCTGCTGTTCGGGCGCCTCGTAGCTGTAGTGGACCTCGTACCCGGAGAGGGGAAGGAGCCCGGGAGCCCGGACCGCGAATCCGGAGACGACCTGGAGGTCCACGAGAAGCGCGGGCACCTGCGCCCGCACCGGACGACTCCAGGCGAGCAGCGCGGCCCCGACGCTCGCCGCGACGACCCAGCGCCACCGGCTGGAAAGAGCTATACCGGGTGCCATTCCGCCGCTGAGCAGTTCCATGCCTGGTGCCACCGGTCCTCCACCATGCTACGATGACGGGCAGTGAGCGCGCATGATGGATCGCCGGATCCCTGACCCCGCCGCCCGTCTCGCCCTGCGCGACGTGGGCCTGGCGCGCCGCTGCGCGGCGTACCTGGGGTGGGGGCTCCTCTGCACGCTGCCTGCGTCGGCCATCCCCGGGCCGGTGGCCTCCGCTGCGCCACCGCCGGCCGCGGTTGTCGCCCGGGACGTCTCCCCGCAGGCCACGGCGGAGAACAGCCAGCGCAAGCTCGTCGTCGACCGACAGGGCCGGCTCGTCCTGGCCTTCGTCCGCCCGGCGGGCGGGACCGACAGGGTCTTCCTGGCGGAGTCCGCGGACCGCGGCCGCTCCTGGGGGTGGGCGGAGGTCTCTGCGTCCTCGCGGCCAGCCCGCCTGCCCGCGTTGCACCTCTTTCCCGACGGCGCGCTGCACCTGGTCTGGACCGATTTCGGGCTGAAGGGACGGATCCTCTACAGCGTGCGCCGCACCGGGCGCTGGACTGTGCCGCTCCCCCTGTCCGCTCCCGGGGTGTACGCGGGCGTCCCGGTGGTGGCCCCCCTGCGCGGCCAGGCGCACGTCCTCTGGTACGGCATCCGCCCCGAGCGACCTGAGGAGGCCACCCGTCATGGCGCGATCTACCAGATCCTGGCCACCCGGCAGCAGGGGCGGACCTGGGTTCCCCCGGAGGTGATCTCCCCTGGTGTCCCCGACAGCATCAACCCCGCGCTGGCCGCTGACGCCGCGGGCCGGCTGCATGCGGCCTGGTTCCAGTTTGACGGGCGCGTCTACCAGATCCGCTACACCCGCTTCACCGAACGCTGGGAGATGCCGCGTGCCGTCACCGCCGGCGACGTGGACCACACCAACGTCGCGCTCGATGCCGACGGCACCGAGGTGCACCTGGTGTGGGAGGAGCGCGGACCGCAGCACAAGATCGTCTACGGCAGCCCGGGTCAGCCTCCCCGGGTGCTGGCCAGCGGGGCGGTGGGCGATCCCGTGGTCGCCGCCGCCGCCGGGCGCGTAGCCGCGGCCTGGAGCGAGGGGGGCGTGATCGTCTTGCGGTCGATCCGCCCTGCCGCAGCGGCGCTGCGTGTCGGCCAGGGGATCGCGCCGATGCTGGCCCTGCGCGGCTCCACCGCCTACCTGGCGTGGACCTGGCCCGGCCCCCCGCCTGAGGTGCGCTTTGCGGCGGTCCTGCTCCCCTGATGCCCTGGGCTGGCGTTTACGACCTAAATCTCCTCGGCCAGCTTCCCGCGCATCCTGTCTCTGTGTCGCTTCAGGAAGATCCCGACGTCATGAACCCGGGGGATCTCCAGACCCACAAAGCGCAGCGCTCCTTTGAGCGCCAGCTCCACGGCCTCCTGGCTCCGCCTGACCACCAGGTTCCAGGCCTGCTGCGCGTGATGTCCTTCCGCCTCCCCGATGATCCGTTGGGCCCGGGTCAGATAGCCGCGAGCCATCTCCTCGTTGGTCATATCTCAAAGATCTCTCCAGGAACGAGGTCGGGTTTGAGGTCCCAGTAGCGGATCTTTCCCAGACGGAGGCGGCGGACCCCGGTGCGCCTCAACGAGCGCCTCAGGTGCTCCAGGGCGCCGGCAAAGAATCCATCGCGGTCGAACAGGAGGACGGCATCCTCGACGAGGTCCAGGTAAAGAGGCCTGACTCCCTTGTGCCGACGCAGCTTGTGGCCGGACGCCCCAGCGACATCGAGGATGCGCGCGGGATCCTGGCCCGAGCGCAGCAGCTCGATCGAGAGTATCTTCTCAAGCGGCTGCGGGAGTTTGAGCAGACGCTTTCCATGCCCCTTGTCAAGCGGTTCCTGGACGTGGAAGCGCAGGCCCGTCAACCTTGACGGCGAGGGCCTCATCCATGACGCGGCCTGCAGCCCCGCCGAAGGGCTCAGCACAGCATGACCAAGGTGAACGATGGACTGGTGGAAGCGTCCGTGGCCGCGCTGAACACCCGCGACCACCGCAGCAGGGAGGTCGGCTCCTCCGGGTCGTGCTGATGCTCCCGGCAGGAGAGCTTCCCGGACGTCGCGGCACGAAGTGCCACCGGCCACGAGCCGTGTCCTCCGCGCCCTTTGGCGTCCGTCGGGCGCATGCTACCATGGGGGCGGTGATCCGGCATGACCATCGACCTCGCCACCGTTGATCACGTTGCCCGCCTGGCCCGCCTCTCCCTCAGCGCGCAGGAGCGGGAGCTGTTCACCGGGCAGCTGCAACACATCCTCGACTACTTCGCCCGCCTGCAGGAGCTGGACCTGATGGCGGTGGAGCCCACCGCGCACGTCCTGGCCACGGCCAACGTCCTCCGGGAGGACGTGGTGCAGGCCGGGCTGGATCGCCAGGAGGTCCTGGCAGCGGCACCGGCGCAGGAGGAGGGGTTCTTCACAGTCCCGCCGGTCCTGGAACCCGTCTAGACGCATGCACGGCACATCCGCGCCCGCCCGGCGCGCGAGGAGCAGATGAATCCCGCGCTGCTGCCCGTCGCCGACCTGCTGCTGCGGCTGCGCCGTCGCCAGCTGGCGCCCTCGGAGTTGCTGGCCGCGTGCCTGGCCCGCATCGAGGCGCTGGACGGCACCCTGCGCGCCTTCCTCTACGTGCACGGGGAGGTGGCCCGGGCGGAGGCGAAGCGCTGGGACCAGGCCTACGCCCGCGGTGAGGAGGTTCCGCCGCTGGCGGGGATTCCCGTCGCCGTCAAGGATGTCATCGCCACCCGCGGCGTCCCCACCACGTGCGGTTCGCGCATCCTGGAGGGGTGGCGCCCGCCTTACGACGCCACCGTGATGACGCGGCTGCGAGAGGCGGGTGCGGTCCTCCTGGGGAAGACCAACATGGACGAGTTCGCCATGGGCTCCTCCACCGAGAACTCCGCCTTCGGCCCCACGCGCAACCCCTGGGACCCGGAGCGGGTCCCAGGGGGGAGCAGCGGAGGGTCGGCGGCGGCGGTGGCCGCCGGGATGGCGCCCTGCGCCCTGGGGACGGACACGGGGGGATCGATCCGCCAGCCCGCCGGGCTGTGCGGCATCGTCGGCCTCAAGCCCACCTACGGGCGCGTCTCCCGCTACGGGCTGGTGGCGTACGGCTCCTCGCTGGACCAGATCGGGCCGCTGGCCCGCACCGTGGAGGACGCGGCGCTGCTGCTGCAGGTCCTGGCCGGGTGGGACCCCCGCGACGCCACCTCCGCCGCCGTCCCCGTGCCCGACTACCGGGAGGCGCTGCGGGCGGGGATCGCGGGGCTGCGCATCGGTATCGCCCGGGAGGGCCTGGGCGAGGGGCTGCAGCCCGGGGTCCGCGCCGCCGTCCTCCAGGCGGCGCAGGTGCTGGCGGAGCTGGGTGCCAGCCTGGAGGAGGTGACCCTGCCGACCATCGCGTACGCCCTGCCCACCTACTACCTGGTGGCGACGGCGGAGGCCAGCAGCAACCTGGCCCGCTACGACGGCGTGCGCCACGGGCTGCGCGTGGAGGGGCCCGACATCGTGGCCATGTTCTCCCGCACCCGCGACGCCGGGTTCGGCCCGGAGGTGAAGCGGCGCATCATGCTGGGCACCTACGCGCTCTCCGCCGGGTTCTACGAGGCCTACTACCTCAAGGCGCAGCGGGCGCGCACGCTGGTGCGGCGTGACTTTGAGCGGGCCTTCGAGCGCGTGGACCTCGTCCTCCTGCCCACCTCCCCCACCGTGGCCTTCCGCCTGGGGGAGCGCGTGGCCGACCCGCTGCAGATGTACCTCGCGGACATCTTCACGATCCCCGTGAACCTGGCGGGGCTGCCGGGCATCTCTGTCCCCTGCGGCTTCGCCGACGGTCTGCCGGTGGGGCTGCAGCTGGTGGGGCGGCCCTTCGACGAGCCGACGGTGCTGCGTGCCGCCGCGGCGTACCAGGAGGCGACCACGTGGCACCGGCAGCGGCCTCCCCTGGCGGAGGCGGGAGTGGGCGGGCCGGCCGGAGGAGGGAGGGCGTGAGCCCGGCCGCCGCGCTGGCGGTGGTCATCGGGCTGGAGATCCACGTCCAGCTGCAGACCGCCTCCAAGATGTTTTGCGGCTGCGCCGTGACCTTCGGCGCGCCGCCTAACACGCTGATCTGCCCCGTCTGCCTGGGGCTGCCCGGGGCGCTGCCGGTGCCGAACCGCCGCGCGGTGGAGCTGGGGCTGCGCACCGCCGTCGCCCTGGGCTGTCGCATCGCCCCGCGCAGCCGCTTCCACCGGAAGAACTACTACTACCCCGACCTGCCGAAGAACTACCAGATCTCCCAGTACCAGTACATGGACCATCCGCCGCTGGGGGTGGACGGGTGGCTGGAGTTCGCCGTGGACGGCACCCAGAGGGCCGTGCGCATCCGCCGCGTCCACCTGGAGGAGGACACCGGGAAGCTGATCCACGTGGAGCGAGACGGCGTCGTCACCCACACCCGGGTGGACTACAACCGCTCCGGCGTGCCCCTGATGGAGATCGTCACCCAGCCGGACCTGCGCAGCCCGGCGGAGGCGCGGGAGTTCCTGGTGGCGCTGCGGGCCCTGCTGCAGTACCTGGAGGTGAGCAGCGGGCGCATGGAGGAGGGGACCATGCGCGTGGACGCCAACGTCTCGCTACGCGCCTCTGACGGGACCTTCGGCACGCGCACCGAGGTCAAGAACATGAACTCCCTGCGGGCGGTGGAGCGGGCGCTGGCATACGAGGCGGAGCGGCAGGCGGAGGTACTGGCCGGCGGCGGCGCCGTCGTGCAGGAGACGCGCCACTGGGACGAGCGGCGGCAGGTCACCTTCGCCTCCCGAACCAAGGAGGAGGCGGAGGACTACCGCTACTTCCCCGAGCCAGACCTGCCGCCCATCGTCGTGGACGAGGCGTGGGTGGAAGCGGTGCGGGCGGCGCTGCCGGAGCTGCCGGCGCAGAAGCGGGCGCGCTACGTGCACGCCCTCGGGCTGAGCCCCTACGACGCCGAGCTGATCGTCCGCCAGCCACGCCTGGCCGCCTTCTTCGAGGAGGCGCTGGCCGCGTACCCCCACGCCAAGACCCTGGCCAACTGGCTGAGCGGAGACGTCGCCGGCATCCTGCACGCCGAGGGGAAGGAGATCGACGAGGTGGCGCTGCGGCCGGAGACCCTGGTCTCCCTGCTGCGCCTGATCGATGAGGGACGCATCAGCGGGCGGATCGCCAAGGAGTTGCTGCCGGAGCTGGTGCGCACAGGCGGCGACCCGGCGGCGCTGGTGGCGGCGCGGGGCCTGGAGCAGATCAGCGATGCTGCCGACCTGCAGCGCCTGGTCGACCGCGTGATCGCCGCCCATCCGGAACCGGCGGAGGAGGTTCGCCGGGGGAAGGAGAGGGCGCTGGCCTTTCTGGTGGGGCAGGTGATGCGGGAGACCCGCGGGCGGGCCAACCCTGAACTGGTCAACCGCCTCCTGCGGGAGCGGCTCCGTGGCTAGGCCGGGCGGCCGGGGACCCAGGTTGGAGCCCGGGCGGCGCGTGACGGTCCGCTTCTCCGGGCTGGCCGCCGACGGGGCGGCCGTGGCGCAGGTGGGTGCCGCGAGCATCGCCGTGCGCTACGCCATCCCCGGTGAGGAGGCGCTCATCCAGGTGGTGCGCACCACGCCAGCGCCGCTGGGCGCCATCGTCGCCGTCCAGCGGAAGTCGCCCGACGCCGCCACGCCCCTCTGCCCGCACTTCGGCCGCTGCGGCGGATGCCAGCTACAGCACATCACGCTGCCCGGGCAGCGCCGGGAGAAGCGCGCCCTGGTGGTGGCCGCCCTGCGGGAGGCTGGCGTCCCCCAGGAGGTGGTCCGCCCGTGCACCGGGGGGGAGCCGTGGGGCTACCGCAGCCTCCTGCGTGCCACCTTCGACCGCCGCGGCCAGGCCGTCATCGCCGGGTTCTTCGGCTGGGGCGAGCAGCGCCTCTACAACATCGGGACCTGCCCCATCCAGCACCCTACCAACGTGCGCATCCTGCACGTCATCCGGGAGGCGGTGCGCGGCCTGAACCTGGCGCCGTACGACCGCCGCCGCGGCAGCGGGCTGGTGCGTGGTGTCCTGGGGATGACTGGCCAGGCCACGGGGGAAGCTCTCGCCGTCCTCTCGGCAGCCGGGCCGCTGCCCGACCGCATGGCCTTCGTCCGCGCGGTGCTTGACCGCGTGCCTGGCCTGGTGGGGCTGCTCCTGACTGTCCAGCCCGGCCGCAGCAGCGCCTTCTTCGGCCGGTCGCTCACGCTGCTGTGGGGCCGCGACTACCTGGAGGACGAGATCCTGGGGCTGCGGGTGCGGCTGCGGGCAGACGCGCCGCTCCTGCCCAACCCCGGCGCGCTGCCGCTGCTGCTGGAGGCGGTGGCGCAGGCGGGGGAGCTGCGCGGCGACGAGCAGGTCCTCGACGCGTTCGCCGAAGCCGGGCTGCTGGTGCTGGCCCTGGCGCAGCGGGTGCGCCGCAGCGTCGGCGTGGTCGCCGACCGGCAGACCATGAGCGAGGCGTGGGCCACGGCGCAGCGCAACGGGATCGCCAATGCGGTCTTCTACACCCGCGATCCGGCCAGGGTGCTGGCCAAGCTGCACCAGCGCGGAGAGCGCACCGACGTCCTCGTGGCGGGACCGCCCGGGGAGGGACTCCCGCAGCCCCTGCTGGACGCCCTGGCGACCGTCGGGCCGCGGCGCGTGGTCTACATCGGCCGCTCGTTGCCGGTGACGGCTCGCGACCTGGAGCGCCTGCGCCGCGCCGCCTACCGGGTGCGTTCCGTCCAACCGGTCGACCTCTTCCCCCAGACGGGCCACGTACACGCCGTGGTGGCCCTGCACCGTGCCTGACACCATGACAGCGGAGCGTGAAGCCATGACAGCAGACCGCACCACAGCAAGCCGCATCCTGATCCCGGGGCCGCGCTCCCGGGAGCTGCTCGAGCGCAAACGGCGGGTGGTCCCCGATGCCATCGCCGTGCAGGCGCCCGTCTTCGCCGCGCGTGCGGAGGGGGCGCTCCTGTGGGATGCCGACGGCCGCCGCTACATCGACCTGGCCGGCGGGGTGGGCTGTCTCAACGTGGGGCACAGCCACCCCAGGGTGGTCGCGGCCATCCAGGCGCAGGCCGCCCGGTTCACCCACACCGACTTCTCCATCGTGCCCTACGAGGGGTACGTGGCGCTGGCCGAGCAGCTGGCCGCCCGCGCTCCGGGGGCGGGTCCCAAGCGGGTGGCCTTCTTCAACACGGGGGCGGAGGCAGTGGAGAACGCGGTGAAGGTGGCGCGCCTGGCCACAGGCCGGCCGGCGGCCATCGCCTTCGAGGGCGCCTTCCACGGCCGCACCTACATGGCGCTCTCCCTGACCAGCCGGGTGGACCCCTACAAGCGGGGCATGGGCCCGTTCATGCCCGAGGTCTACCGCGCCCCCTATCCAGATCCCTACCGCAGCCCCGAGCCCGACCCCACCGCCTTTGTGCTCCGCCGGCTGGAGGCCATGCTGGCCACCCATGTGGATGCGGCGCAGGTGGCCGCCGTCGTCGTCGAGCCTGTGCTGGGCGAGGGCGGCTTCGTCGTGCCGCCGCCGGACTTCCTCCCCGCCCTGCGGGCCCTCTGCGACCGGATCGGCGCGCTGTTGGTCGTGGATGAGGTGCAGACGGGATTCGGTCGCACCGGGAGGTTCTTTGCCGTGGAGTACGCCGGCATCGAGCCCGACATGCTCGTGGTCGGCAAGTCGCTGGCGGCGGGACTCCCCCTGTCGGGGATCATCGGCCGGGAGGAGGTCTTCGCGCCGGTGCACGCCGGGGCGCTGGGAGGCACCTATCCGGGGAACCCGCTGGCCTGTGCGGCCGCGCTGGCGGTCCTGGAGGTGATGGAGGAGGAGCGGCTGGTGGAGCGGGCGCAGCGCCTGGGGCGGCTCCTGCGCGATCGCCTGGCGGCCATGGCGCGGCGGTACCCGCTGATCGGGGACGTCCGCGGCCTGGGGGCCATGGTGGCGGTGGAGCTGGTGACGGACCGGGAGAGGAAGACGCCGGCGGCTGCGGAAGCCTCGGCGGTGCTGGCGCACGCCCTGGCCCGGGGCGTCCTCCTGCTGCGTGCCGGCGTCCTGGGCAATGTGATCCGCTTCCTCATGCCGCTGGTGATCTCTGACGCCCTGCTGGAGGAGGGGCTGCAGGTCCTGGAGCACGGGCTGGCCGCGGTCCAGGAGCAGGGGGCCACCGCCGTGCTCGCCGCCGTCGGGGGTGAGTAGCGATGGCCGACCGGTGGGACGGGCTTGCCGAGCGGGCTCTAGATGCGGGCGTCGCTGCGGGAGCGGAGTACGTCGATGTGCGTGTGGTCCGCAGCGAGACGCTAAGCCTCAGCGTGAAGAACGGCCGGCCCGAGGCGGTGGTGGCCGACGACGACGAAGGACTGGGGGTGCGGGTCCTGGTGGACGGCAGCTGGGGGTTCGCCTGTACCCCGCGCCCGGAGCCGGAGGCGGTGGCGCGGGCCGCCCTGCAGGCGGTGGAGGTTGCCCGGGCGTCGCGCCTCGTAGGCGGGCCGGCGGTGCGTCTGGCGCCGCAGGAGCCGGTGCAAGCCACGTGGGCCAATCCCGTGCGCCGCGACCCGTGGCGGGTCCCGCTGGAGGAGATGCTTGCCCTGCTGGCCACCGCCACGGAGGCCATGCGCCGCGTCCCCGGGGTGCGTCTGGGCGAGGGCTTCCTGGACTTCTGGCGCACCACGAAGCGCTTCCGCAGCAGCCAAGGCGCGGCCATCGGCCAGACCATCACCGAGAGCGGCGGCGGCATCGCCGCCGTGGCGGTGCGCGACGGCGAGGTGCAGCGCCGCTCCTACCCTGCGTCCTTCCGCGGGGACTTCGGCACCGGCGGGTACGAGCTGGTGGAGGCCCTGGACCTGGCGGGCCACGCCCAGCAGACCGCGGAGGAGGCGGCGGCGCTCCTGGCGGCGCCGCCCTGTCCGGCCGCGGTGACCACGCTGATCCTGGACGGCGACCAGACGGCGCTGCAGATTCACGAGTCCATCGGCCATGCCATCGAGTTCGACCGCATCCTGGGCATGGAGGCCGCTTACGCGGGGACGAGCTTCATCACCCCCGGGGACATCGGCAGCCTGCGCTACGGCTCGGAGGTGATGCACGTCGTCGCCGATGCCACCCTGCCCGGTGCCCTGGGTACCTTCGGCTTCGACGATGAGGGGGTGCCGGCCCAGCGGGTGGTCATCGTGGAGGCCGGCGTCCTGCGCAGCGTCCTGACCAGCCGCGAGACCGCCCTGCTGCTGGGGCAGCGCAGCAACGGGACGGCGCGCGCCTCGTCCTGGAACCGCATTCCGCTGGTGCGCATGACCAACGTGGGGCTGCAGCCGGGTTCCGGCACGCTGGAGGACCTCATCGCCGACACCGACGAGGGCGTGCTCATGTGCACCAACAAGTCGTGGTCCATCGACGACCGGCGGCTGAACTTCCAGTTCGGCTGCGAGATCGCCTGGGAGATCCGCCGCGGCCGGCGGGGGCGCATCTTCAAGCAGCCGGTCTACAGCGGGATCACCCCGCAGTTCTGGTCGTCGCTGGACCGGGTCGCCGGCCCCGCCGAGTTCCGCGCCCGGGGCACGCCCAACTGCGGCAAGGGGCAGCCGGCGCAGGTGGCGCACACCGGCCACCCCGCCGGCCCCACGCGCTTCCGCCGGGTGCAGGTGGGATCGCGATGAGCCACGACATCCTACCCGACCCCGAATCGGCCTTCCGCCTGCTGGAGGCCGTCGTCGGCCGTTCTCCCGCCGACGAGACCGAGGCGGTGTTGGTGGCGCGCCGCGCCGGCCTCACCCGCTTCGCCGGCTCGCGCATCCACCAGAATGTGGTCGAGGAGGACGCGCACCTGCTGCTGCGCGTGGTCGTGGACGGCCGCGTGGCCGGGCTGCGCACCAACCGGGTGGAGCAGGCGGAGACGGACGAGGTGCTGGCGCATGCTGTGGCCATCGCCCGGCACACCCCCGCGGACCCGGACTTCCCCGGCCTGCCCGGACCCGCGGGCGGGCCACTGGTCTACGAGGGCAGCGTGCCGGCCACGGCGGAGGCGACGCCGCAGCGCCGCGCGGAGGCGGTGCGCCGCTTCGTCGAAGCCTGTGGCGGGGCCCCGGCTGCCGGTGCCGTGGAGACCGGGGTCTCTGCCGTGGCCGTGGCCAACTCCAGAGGGGTGCGGGCCTACGGCCGCCGCTCGCGGGCCAGCCTGGTGGCGGTGGTCCAGGAGGAGGAGGGCAGCGGCTACGTGCAGAGCGTGGACGCCGACCTGGACCGCCTGGACCTGACCTCCCTGGGGGCGCGCGCCGCCGCCAGGGCGCGCGCCGCCCGCCGCCCTGCAGACCTGGAGCCGGGGACGTACCCGGTGATCCTCGAACCTCCGGCCGTGGGCCTGATGCTCGCCTACCTGGCTATGACCACGTTCAACGGGAAGGCGGTGCTGGAGGGGCGCAGCGCCCTGGCCACGCGCCTGGGGCAGCAGGTGATGGATCCGCGGGTGCAGATCTGGGACGACGCCACCGACCCGCGGACGATCGGCCTGCCCTTCGATTTCGAGGGGGTGCCGAAGCGCCGCCTCGACCTGGTGCGCGAGGGCGTGGCCGTGGGGGTGGCCCACGACAGCCGGACGGCGCACCGGGCGGGGGTGCCCAATACGGCCCACGCCCTCCCCCAACCCAACCCCTTCGGCCCGATGCCCACCAACGTGCTCATGGCCCCCGGGCAGCGCTCGCTGGACGAGCTGATCGCGGCCACGGAGCGCGGCGTGCTGGTCACCCGCCTCCACTATGTACGCGTGGTGCATCCGGCGCGCACGGTGATCACGGGGATGACGCGGGACGGGACCTTCCTGGTGGAGGGCGGGCGGATCGTCCGGGCGCTGCGCAACCTGCGCTTCAACGTCTCCATGCTGGAGGTCTTCGCCGCCGTGGAGGCCGTGGGCGCGGAGGGCCGGCTGGTGGGGGAGGAGCTGGCCGTCTTCGCGCCGCCGGTTTCCGCCCACCGGTTCACGTTCACCGGCCGCACGCTGTTCTGAGTCCGGCTCCCTGGGGGAAGAAGGCGCGCAGTCTCCGGGCTCTTCTGTCGTCCTGTCTGCAGGGGAATCCGGTGGCCCTGGGGGGCCTTCCGGCAGTAAACTCTGGAAGAGGACTCGCGGATGCCTGACCCGTTCGTCCACTGCCACCTGCACACGGAGTACTCGCTGCTCGACGGCCACAGCCGCATCCGTCCCCTGATGGAGGAGGCGGCGCGGCTGTCCAAGCCGGCCGTCGCCGTGACCGACCACGGGGCCATGTACGGCGCCATCGAGTTCTACCTGACGGCACGGGAGTATGGTCTCACCCCCATCCTGGGGGTGGAGGCCTACGTAGCCCCGCGGCGGCTCTCCGACCGGGATCCCAAGCTCGACGCCAACCCCGCCCACCTGATCCTGCTGGCCACCTCCACCGAGGGGTACCGCAACCTCATGGCCCTGACCACCGTGGCGCACCTGGAGGGCTTCTACTACAAGCCGCGGATCGATCGCGAGGTCCTGGCCCGCCACAGCCGGGGCCTGGTGGGCTCCTCCGCCTGCGTGCAGGGGGAGGTGGCGCGGGCGATCCTGCGCGACGACCTGGCGGGCGCGCGGGAGATCGCCGCCGCCTACCGCGACATCTTCGGGCCGGGGAACTTCTTCCTGGAGGTGCAGAACCACGGCCTTCCCGAAGAGGCCCGCGTGGTCCGCGGGATGCTGCGGCTGGCCCGGGAGCTGGACCTGCCGCTGCTGGCCACCAACGACGTCCACTACGTGCGCCCGGACGAGGCGGACGCGCAGGACGCCCTGATGTGCATCCAGATGAACATCGGCCTGGAGCAGACGGACAAGCCGCGCATGGGGAACGTGCCGCAGTTCTACCTGAAGAGCGCCGAGGAGATGAGCCGCCTCTTCGCCGAGATCCCCCAGGCGCTGCGCTCGTCGCTGGAGATCGCCGCGCGCGCCCACGTGGAGATCGACATGGGACGCCTGCGGCTGCCCCACTTCCCCGTGCCGGAGGGGGAGACCGCTGACAGCTACCTGCGTCGCCTCTGCGAGGCCGGGCTGCACCGCCTCTTCGGCCGGATCACCCCCCAGGTGCAGGCGCGCCTGGACCATGAGCTGGAAATCATCGCCCGCACCGGCTATGCCGCCTACTTCCTCATCGTCCAGGATTTCGTCAACTTCGCCCGCCGCCAGGGCATCCTCACCACCGTGCGCGGGTCCGCCGCCGGCAGCCTGGTCCTCTACGCCCTGGGCGTCACCGACGTGGATCCCCTGCAGTACCGCCTTCCCTTTGAGCGCTTCCTCAACCTGGAGCGGGTCACCCCGCCGGACATCGACGTGGACTTCATGGACAGCCGGCGCGACGAGGTCATCCGCTACGTCATCGAGCGCTACGGCATCGACCGCGTGGCCCAGATCATCACCTTCGGCACCATGGGGGCGCGGCAGGCGGTGCGGGACGTGGGCCGGGTGATGGGCCTGCCCTATGGGGAGGTGGACCGCATCGCCAAGCTCATCCCCTTCCACGCCTCCATCGACGAGGCCCTGCGCGCCGACCCCGAGCTGGCCCGCAGCGCCCAGGAGAACCCCCAGGTGCGGCGCCTGCTGGACCTGGCCCAGAAGCTGGAAGGGGTCGCCCGCCACGCCAGCACCCACGCCGCCGGCGTGATCATCTCGCAGGACCCGCTGACCGAGCACGTTCCCCTGCAGAAATCCACCAAGGGCGACCTGGTGATGACCCAGTACGACATGAATGCGGTGGAGAAGATCGGCCTGCTGAAGATGGACTTCCTCGGGCTGATCAACCTCACCATCCTGGACACCGCGCTGCGTATCATCGCCCGCACCCGGGGCGTGCGCATCGACCTGAAGGCCATCCCCCTGGACGACCAGAAGACCTACGACCTGCTCTCCGCCGGGGAGACGGTGGGGGTCTTCCAGCTGGAGGGGGCGGGGATGACCCGCTACCTCAAGGAGCTGCGCCCCTCGCGCATCGAGGACATCATGGCCATGGTGGCCCTCTTCCGCCCCGGGCCCATGGCCAACATCCCCGCCTACATCCGGCGCAAGCATGGGCGCGAGCCCATCACCTACCTGCACCCCTCGCTGGAGCCCGTGCTCCGCGAGACCTACGGGGTGATGGTCTACCAGGAGGACGTGATGGCGGTGGCCCAGGCGGCGGCGGGGTACACCCTGGCCGAGGCAGATGTCCTGCGCTACGCCGTGGGGAAGAAGATCAAGGACAAGCTGGAGGCACAACGGGAGAAATTCATCGCCGGATGCCGCCGCCGCGGCATCCCCAAGCGCACGGCCGACCAACTCTGGGAGCAGTTCGAGCCCTTTGCCCGCTACGGCTTCAACCGGGCGCACGCCGCCTGCTACGGCCTGATCGCCTACTACACCGCCTACCTCAAGGCCAACTACCCGGTGGAGTACATGACCGCGGTGCTCACCCACGAGGCGCAGGGACAGGACTGGATGGCCAAGGTGGCGCTGGCGGTGGCGGAGGCGCGGCGCATGGGGATCCGCGTCCTCCCGCCGGACGTGAACGCCTCGGAAGAGAACTTCTCGGTGGAGGGCGAGGCCATCCGCTTCGGCCTGAGCGCGGTGAAGCACGTGGGGGCGGGCGCCGTGCAGGAGATCATCCGTGCGCGCCAGGAGGGCCGCTTCAGTTCTCTGGCCGACCTGTGCGCCCGGGTGGACGGGCGGCTGGTGAACAAGCGCGTCCTGGAGAGCCTGATCAAGGCCGGAGCGCTGGACTCCCTGGGCCAGCCCCGGGCGCAGCTGCTGGCCGGCCTAGATCACGCCCTGGCGGCGGCGCAGCGGGCGCAGCGGTTGCGCGACTCCCCGCAGCAGGGCCTCTTCGCCCTAGACGGTCCTGCGGTCGAGCCGCCGCCGCTCCTCCCGGTGGAGGAGTTCAGCGATGAGGAGCGCCTGGCCATGGAGAAGGAGATGCTGGGGCTGTACATCTCCGACCACCCCCTGGCCCACCTGCAGGAGGACCTGGCGGCGCGCGTCAGCCTGCCCATCGGCCAGCTCTCCGAGGTGCGCGACCGGGCCACGGTCACCGTGGGCGGCATCGTCACCGCGCTCAAGCGCACCACCACCAGGAGCGGATCGGTGATGGCCTTCCTCACCCTGGAGGATCTCACCGGGACGGTGGAGGTGATCGTCTTCCCCAAGACCTACGAGCAGAACGCCTTCCTCCTAAAGAAGGACGCCGTCCTGGTGGTGCGCGGTCAGGCAGACGTGGCGGAGCAGCAGGTGAAGATTCTGGCGGAGAGCCTCTTCCCGCTGGCTGAGGCCCCGGCGGCGGAGCCGCTGGCCGGGGCGGAGCCGCTGCTGGCGGAGGATGCGCCCGGCTCTGAGGGGAACGGCGGACCGGTCCCGCCGGCGTCGCGGGAGGCGCCGCCCCCGGAAGGACCGGGAGGCCGCGCGCTGCACGTCCGCCTCCCCGTCCACCTGGGCGTGGAGGCGCTGGAGCGGCTGCGGGTGGCCCTGGAGCGGCACCGCGGCCACCATCCGCTGGTCCTGCACCTGGTGCGTGAGGACCGGGAGACGGTCGTGCGCTCCCAGGAGGTCCGCGTGCACGCCGACCCGGCGCTGGCGGCGGATCTGGAGACGGAGTTCGGCGCGGGGACGGCCTGGGTGGAGGAGGACCGGTGAGCCGGGGCCGGTGTCTGCTCCTCAGCGCCCTGGTGGGGCTGCTGGCCGGTGGGGGGGTGGCCTACCTGCTCGTCCGTCGGGGGAAGGTCGTCCTGCTGAACGTCTTCGCCTCCTGGTGCGCCCCGTGCGCGGCGGAGGCGCCCGACCTTCGGGCGACCTTCGAACGCTACCGCTCCCGGGGCGTGGTCTTCGTCGGCGTCGCCGTCCTGGATGAGGTGGACGCGGCGCTGGCCTTCCTGCAGCGCCACCGCCTACCCTACCCGGCGGTCTATGACCGGTCCGGCAGGTTGCTGGAGCTGTACCAGATCACCGGGCTGCCCACTTCGATCTTCATCGACCCCTCAGGCATGATCGTCGACCGGTTCGTCGGCCCGTTCATCGGCCCCGCGGGGGTGGCCGAGCTGGAGCGCCGGCTGGCCCAGGCCGGCGCAACGCTGGCGCCCTGACGGGCGCGGCAGGAGGGATCACCCAGCCATGGCTCCGCCCGCGCCACCCCGTCCCCTGGCTCTCCCCGTGCTCCAGGCGCTGGCGGCGCTGTTGTTGCTGGCGTTGGGGTTCCTCCTGGTCATCCAGTCCCGGGCCGGCCGCTCCCTTGGGGAGCAGCCGGAGGTGCCCACGAGGAATGTCTACGCCCTGGCCACGCTGCTGCGCGAGGAGCGGGAGGCGAATGTGGCCCTGGAGGCGCAGGTCGCCGCTCTTCGCCGGCAGCTGGAGACCTACGAGCGGAGCGCGGCGGAGGGGCAGAGCCTGGCCGCGGCCATGTCCAGGGAGCTGGAGGCGCTGCGCGCCGCTGTGGGGCTGAAGGCCATGGAAGGGCCCGGCGTCACCGTGACCATGAAGGACGCGCCCACACGGCCGGCCGGCAGCAACCCGGTGGTGGTCACCTACCAGGACATCGTCGCGGTCGTCAACGAGCTGTGGGCGGCGGGCGCGGAGGCGGTGGCCGTCAACGACCACCGGGTGACGGCGATGACGGGATTCGGGCAGGTCGGCGGGACCGTGGTCGCAGACCTGCAGCGCCTGCAGGGGCCCTTCGTCATCACCGCCCTGGGCGACCCCGCCACGCTGGAGGGCGCCCTGAACATCCGCGGCGGGCTGGTGGAGGCCCTGCGCACCATCGGCCTGAG
>JBBIIQ010000013.1:0-18696 GCA_037446405.1 Armatimonadota bacterium
TGGTGGAGGAGTTTGGTCCAGAGCGCGTGATCGACTCCCCCATCTCCGAGGCCGGGATCACCGGCATCGCCACCGGCGCGGCCATGGTGGGGATGCGCCCGGTGGTGGACATCATGTTCGGCGACTTCATCACCCTGGCCATGGACCAGATCGCCAACCAGGCGGCCAAGGTGCACTACATGTCCGGCGGGAAGCTGCGCGTTCCCCTGGTGGTGCGGACGACGCTGGGGGCCACGCGGCGCTCCGCGGCCCAGCACAGCCAGAGCCTGCACGCCTGGGTGAGCCACATCCCCGGCCTGAAGGTGGCGCTGCCCTCCACCCCCTACGACGCCAAGGGGCTGCTGAAGAGCGCCATCCGCGACGACAACCCGGTGGTCTTCTTCGAGGACAAGATGATGTACACGCTGCGCGGTCCGGTCCCGGAGGAGGAGTACACCATTCCCCTGGGCGCGGCCGAGGTGAAACGGCCGGGGACCGACCTGACTGTTGTCGCCACCAGCAGCATGGTGCAGGTGGCCCTGGTGGCGGCGGAGGCGCTGGCGGCGGAGGGGATCAGCGTGGAGGTGGTCGACCCGCGGACGACGGTCCCCCTGGATCGGGAGACGCTGGTCGCCTCGGCGCGCAAGACCGGCCGCGCGCTGGTGCTGGACGAGGGCTACGAGCTGTACGGGGTGACGGCCGAGCTGGCCGCCGCCATCGCGGAGGGGGCCTTCTACCACCTGGAGGCACCGGTGCGGCGCATGGGCGCCATGCATGTGCCCATCCCCTTCTCCCCGGTGCTGGAGGACCTCACGGTGCCCACCGTGGAGCGGGTGGTGGCGGCGGCCAGGGAGCTGGTGGCACGGACCTGAGGGAGGGAAGACGATGGGACTGAAGACCTATGGCCTGATGGCGGTGGACTGGGAGCAGCGGGTGGACATGGACCGGCTGCGGCGGGAGCGGCTGGCCCGCGTCAAGGCCTTCCTCAAACGGTCCGAGCTGGGGGCGCTGCTGTGCTTCGACATGAACAACATCCGCTACATCACCGCCACGCACATCGGCACCTGGGCCATGGACAAGCTGGTCCGCTTCACGCTGCTGCCCCAGGATGACGAGCCGATCCTCTGGGACTTCGGCTCAGCGGCCCGTCACCACCAGCTCTACTGCCCCTGGCTGGGCGAGCGCTCCCGCGCCGGCATCTCCACCCTGCGCGGCGCCTACCCGGAGCGGGCGCAGGACGTGGCCCGCAAGATCCGCCTGGAGCTGGAGGCGCGGGGGCTGCACCGCGAGCCGCTGGGGGTGGACGTGGTGGAGCCGACGGTCCTCTTCGCCCTGCAGGCGGAGGGGCTGAAGGTGGTCGACGGCCAGCAGCTCATGCAGCAGGTGCGCAAGATCAAGACCCAGGACGAGATCACCCTGCTTGTCACCGCCTGCATGATGGTGGACGCGGCCTACGAGGAGCTCTACCGGGCCATGCGGCCGGGGATGCGGGAAAACGAGTGCGTCGGCCTGGTGAGCAAGGTGCTCTACGACCTGGGGTCGGAGCACGTGGAGGGCGTCAATGCCATCAGCGGGGAGCGGTGCAACCCTCACCCCCACGTCTACACCGACCGCGTGCTGCGCCCGGGCGACCCGGCGTATTTCGACATCCTCCACAGCTTCAACGGTTACCGCACCTGCTACTACCGCACCATCGCTGTGGGCAGCGCCTCCCCCGCCATGGTGGACGCCTACCGCCGCTGCCGGGACTACCTGGACGCAGCCATCAGCCTGATCCGCCCCGGGGTGACCACGGCGGACGTGGTGCGGGTCTGGCCCAAGGCCGAGGAGTTCGGCTTCCCCAGCGAGGAGGCCGCCTTTGCCCTGCAGTACGGCCACGGGGTGGGGCTGTCCATCTGGGAGCGACCGATCTTCAGCCGCCTCTCCTCCTTCGACCACCCCGAGGTGATCGAAGAGAACATGGTCTTCGCCCTGGAGACCTTCTGGCCGGCCGCCGACGGCTGGTCCGCCGCCCGCATCGAGGAGCAGCTGGTGGTCACCCGGGACGGCGCCGAGGTGATCACGCGCTTCCCGGCGGAGACGCTGCTCGTGGCCGGGACGCGCTACTACACCGCTGCGGGACCGCTGCCCGCCACCCGGGAGACGCAGTCGCAGCTGAACCGGGAGGTCCCGCCGCTGGAGGCGGTGGTGGCCGGCAGCCGGCTGGAGGGGAGCCAGGCGCCCGCCTGAGGGACTGGGCTACAATGCCCGACGAGCGCGTGCAGGCGGCCGTCGCTCACTGGGCCCCGCGCTTCCTCGCCCAGGGGGTCGACTACAACGACGTTGTCCACACCACCTCCCGGGTGGAGCGCTGGGAGCAGTGGCTGGACGCCTGGGCGGCGACCGCGGAGGTGCACGCGGCCCTGGCGCGCGAGGCGGAGGAGAAGGGCCGCAGGATCAGCGCGGGCGAGGCGCACCTGCGGGCGGCCCTGTGCTTCCACTTCGCCCGGTTCGTCTGGCTGGTGGATCTGGAGCGGCACCGCTGGGCCGCCCAGCAGGCGGTGGCCCACCTGCGCGCCGCCCACCGTCACCTGGACCCCACGGCGGAGCGGGTGGAGGTCCCCTTTCCCGGCGCGCCGCTGGTGGCCAACCTGCGGCGGCCGCCTGCGGCGGGCCTCCCGCCGCTGGTGCTGCTGCTGCCCGGCCTCGACTCCTGCAAAGAGGAGTTCTACCACTGGGAGAATGTCTTCCTCGCCCGGGGCATGGCCACCCTCTCCCTGGACGGCCCGGGGCAGGGGGAGAGCGGGTTTGTCACCACCATCCGCCCGGACTACGAGGTGGCCGTCGCCGCCACCCTGGACGTGCTGTCCCGCCGCGCGGACCTGGCCCTGGATCGGGTCGGGGCCGTGGGGGTGAGTTTGGGCGGCTACTACGCGCCCCGCGCCGCCGCCTTCGAATCACGCCTGCGCGCCGTGGCATCCATCAGCGGGCCCTGCACCTTTGGAGAGTGCTGGAATGAGCTGCCCTCGCTGACGCGCGAGGCGTTCAGGCACTATTCCGGCGCCGCCGACCTGGAGGAGGCGCGGCGGCGGGCGGCCCGCCTCGACCTGAGCGACGTCCTGCCCCGCCTGCGCCAGCCGCTGCTGGTGGTCGCCGGCAAGCTCGACCGTCTGATTCCCTGGGAGCAGGCCGAGCGCATGGCCGCGACGGCGCCCCGTGCGGAGCTGGTGCTCTACCCTGAGGGCACCCACGTCTGCAACAACATCCCCTACAAGTACCGGCCGCTGGTGGCCGACTGGATGCAGGAGAAGCTCTCGTGATGGATGCCGTGGACCGCCCCGTTGGGGTGGCGCTCATCGGCACCGGGATGTGGGCCCGCCGGCTGGCCGTGGCCCTGCAGCGGACCGCCGCCCTGCGCCTGGTGTGCTGCTACAGCCGGGACGAGGCCCGGCGGCGGGCCTTCGCCGCCGACTTCCGTTGCGAGGCCGCGCCATCGTTCGAGGCGGCCGTCGACCACCCCGAGGTGGAGGGGGTGCTCCTGGTCACGCCCAACTACGCACACAGGGAGCAGGCGCTGGCCTGCGCCGCGCGGCGGCGGCACGTCTTCGTGGAGAAGCCCATCGCCGACACATTGACCGACGGCCAGGCGATGGCGGCGGCGTGCCGGGCCGCAGGGGTGACGCTGTTCGTCGGGCACCAGATGCGGCGCCTGGGAGCGGCACGCCGCGTGAAGGCGCTGCTGGAGGAGGGTGTGCTGGGGACGGTGGTGCTGGCCGAGGCGAACTTCTCCCTGCCCGGTGTGCTCACCCCCGAGCAGTGGCGGGCACACCGCCGCACCTGTCCCGGAGGCCCGCTGATGCAGCTCGGGATCCACCATGCCGATACCCTGCAGTACCTGCTGGGGCCCGTGGTCCGGGTGCATGGGGCGTTCGCCCGCCTGGCGACTGCGGCGGAGATCGACGACGTGGCCGTGGCCGCGCTGGAATTCGCCGCGGGCGCGCAGGGGACGCTGACCAGCAGCTACGTCTCCCCTAAGACCTACTCGCTCCGCCTCTACGGGACGGCCGCGGTGCTGGACTACCAGACGGCGATGGCCGTCTGGCCGGACGTGCGGAAGCTGGACGCTGCCACCAACCTCACCCTGCGGACGGAGGCAGGGCCGGCGCCGGTGGCGTTCACCCCCCGTGACCCGCTGGTGGAGGAGCTGGAGGAGTTCGCCCGCTGCGTCCGCGGCTCGGCCCGGCCGGAGACCGGCGCGGCGGAGGCGCTGGCCGCCCTGCGGGTCGTCCTGGCCGCCGTGCGCTCGCACGAGCTGGGCGCGGTGGTGGCGGTGGCCGGGTGATGAGCCGCGAACCGTCCGGCGCGGGGACGTCCTGGATCGGGCGGCCGCTGCCGCGGCGGGAGGACCGCCGTTTCCTGCAGGGGCGGGCCAGGTACGTCGACGACCTGGTCCTTCCGGGGATGCTGCACATGGTGGTGCTGCGCAGCCCCGTGGCTCACGCCAGGCTGCGGGGGTTGGAGGATGCGGCGGCGCGCCGCATCCCCGGTGTCGTCGCCGTGGTCACGGCGGCAGACCTCGAGGGGCGGGTCCATCCCCTGCCGGTCCTCACCCCTGCGGGCGCCTCCGTCGCCCCGGTGCCGCACCCCCTCCTGGCGCGCGACAGGGTGCGCTATGTTGGCGAGCCGATAGCCGCCGTGCTGGCGGAGAGCAGGCAGGCGGCCGCAGACGCCGTGGAAGCCCTCGTCCTGGAGTACGACTCGCTGCCGCCGCTGCCGGACCCCCGCGCGGCCCTGGAGGGAGACATTCTGCTCCACGAAGCCGCGCCGGGGAACGTCCTCCTGCGGTGGAAGGGTGGCAGCGGTAATGTGGCCACGGCATTCCGTGCGGCGGCGCACGTGGTGCGTGGGGCCTTTCGCCTCCCCCGGCTGGCCGCCGCGCCCATCGAGCCGCGGGGCGCGGTGGCCGCCTACGACCCCCGGCGCGACCTGCTGACCGTCTGGGGATCCTCGCAGGATCCCTACCGGCCGCGCTCCCAGCTCAGCCGCGTGCTCGGCCGTCCGGAGGAGCGGATCCGCTACATCGTGCCCGACGTGGGGGGCGCTTTCGGCAGCAAGGGCGCCCTCGCCCCGGAGGCGGCGCTGGCCGCGTTTCTGGCTGTCCTGTGGCGGCGGCCGGTCAAGTGGGTGGAAGGCCGGCGGGAGAACTTCGCCGCTGCGTACCAGGGCCGGGGGCTGGAGGCTGAGGCCGAGCTGGCGGTGGACGCCGAGGGGCGCTTCCTGGGGTTGCGCGCCCGGCTGGTCGCCGACCTGGGGGCCTACCTGTATCCCCTGACGCCGCTGCCTCCGGTGACAGCGTCCATGCTGCTCACCGGAGTGTACGCTATCCCGGCCGCCGAGGTTGAGCTGGTGGGGGTGGCCACGACGAAGGTGCCTACCGGGCCCTACCGGGGCGCGGGCCGGCCGGAGGCGGCCTTCATCATCGAACGGATGGTGGACCTGGCCGCGCAAGAGCTGCGCGTCGATCCCGTGGAGTTGCGGCGGCGCAACCTGATCCCGCCCCATCGCTTCCCCTACCCGAACGGGCTCGGCTACACCTACGACTCCGGCGACTACCGCGGCGCGCTGGAACGGGCGTGCGCCCTGGCCGGCTACACCCGCCGCCGCGAGGAGCAGCGCCGCGGCCGGGCGGAGGGAAGGCTCCTGGGGGTCGGCGTGGCCATGTACGTGGAGCGCGCCGGCGACACCCTGGCCGAGCACGCCCGCATCGCCGTGGGGCCCGACGGGCAGGTCGTGATCCACCCGGGGTCCACCGCCCACGGGCAGGGACATGAGACCACCTTCGCCCAGATCGTCGCCGAGCTGCTGGGCGTCGATCCGGCCGCGGTCACGGTGCGGCAGGGGGATTCCGCCGCGCTGCCCCGCGGCGGCGGGACCTTCGCCAGCCGCTCGGTGACGGTGGGAGGGACGGCTGTCTTCGTGGCCGTGGAGCGCATCCGTGAGCGGGCCGCCCGCATCGCCGCCCACCTGCTGGAGGCGGCCCCAGCGGACATCGTCTGGGCCGATGGGGCCTTCTCCGTCCGTGGCGTGCCAGGTCGCGCCGTGACTTTCGCCGAGGTCGCCGCCGCGGCCTATCGTCCGGAGCGGTTGCCCGCCGGCCTGGATCCCGGGCTTGAGGCGTCCGGCGAGTTCTCCCTCCCCGGTCCCGTCTTCCCGTATGGGGCCTGCGTCGCCGTGGTGGAGGTCGATGCACAGACCGGCCTGGTGCAGGTACGGCACGTAGCGGCGGTTGACGATCCCGGCCGGGTGGTCAACCCGCTGCTGGCGGAGGGACAGGTCACCGGGGCCACGGTGCAAGGGCTGGGGCAGGCGCTGCGGGAGCAGGTGGTCTACGACGAGAGCGGGCAGCTCCTCACGGCCACATTCCTGGATTATGGGCTTATGCGGGCATCGGACGTCCCGTCCATCGCCGGGGAGCTGCAGGAAACTCCGTCCCCCTTCAGCCCTCTGGGCGTCAAGGGGATCGGCGAGGCGGGGGCGATCGGCACGCCCGCTGCGGTGGCCAATGCGGTGATGGACGCCCTGCAGCCGCTGGGCGTACGCCACCTCGATCTGCCCCTGACGGCGGAGAAGGTCTGGAGGGTGATCAGGGACGCGCAGGCCCCTTAAGGTCTGAGGTGTGGGGATCCCGCAGACCTGACGCGAGCGGAGGGAGTATCGACCATGCGCCTTGGCGCTATCTTTCCGCAGACCGAGATCGGTACCGACCCCCTGGCCATCGGTGGGTTTGCCCGGGCCGCTGAGGAGGCAGGCTACGACCACGTCCTGGTCTTCGACCACGTGCTGGGGGCTGCGCCGCACGAGGGGTGGCGCGGGTATACCTATCGGGATCCTTTCCACGAGCCCCTCGTCCTCTTCGGCTACCTGGCCGCGGTGACGCGGCGAGTCGAGCTGGCCACCGGGATCCTCATCCTCCCCCAGCGCCAGACCGCGCTGGTGGCCAAGCAGGCCGCCGAGGTGGACATCCTCTGCGGCGGCCGCCTGCGGCTGGGGGTGGGGCTGGGGTGGAACGACGTGGAGTACGAGGTCCTGGGGATGGACTTCCACACCCGCGGCCGACGCATGGAGGAGCAGGTGACGGTGCTGCGCCTGCTGTGGACGCAGGAGCTGGTCACGTTCGAGGGGCGGTGGCACCGCATCCGCGCCGCCGGCATCAACCCTCTGCCGCAGCGGCGGCCGATCCCCCTGTGGATGGGCGGCCACGACGACCGCGCCCTCCGTCGCGCCGCCCGCCTGGCCGACGGGTGGATGGCCGGAGGGACGCTGCGCACACCCACCTCGCAAGGGCCCCCGCCGAACCTGGAGACCTACCGGGCCATCGTGCGCAAGCTGCGCGCGTTCCTGCAGGAGGCCGGGCGCGACCAGCAGACCTTCGGGCTGGAGGGACGGGTCAGCTACGCGGCCGGGCCCGACGGGTGGAAGGCGGCGTGGGAGGCGTGGCGCGAGATGGGCGGGACCCACCTCAGCGTGACCACCATGGGGGCGCGCCTGCCGTCCCCCGCCGCGCACGTCGACGCCATCCTTGAGGTCAAAGCCGCCCTGAGCGGTTGAGAGATCCCCCTCTGCGGGAGATCTCCGCTCCACCTGTGGTCGGGCCGGTCGGGGGCGCGCAGGGGGGAGCCGCAGGGGCGCACGGCGAAGGCCGTCCGGGAGCTGTGCGAGTCGCCCTGTTCGTGACATGTCTGGTGGACCAGCTCTTCCCCCAGGTGGGGGAGGCGGCGGTGGCCGTGCTGCGGCGGGCCGGTGTGGAGGTGACGTTCCCCCGCGGCCAGACCTGCTGCGGGCAGGTGGCCTTCAACGCCGGGTTCTGGCCGGAAGCACGACCGCTGGCCAGGCGGCTGCTCAGGACCTTCGCCGCGGCGGAGGTGGTGGTCGCGCCCGGTGGCTCCTGCGTGACCATGGTCCGCCAGTACTACCCCTTGCTGCTGCGCGAGGATCCGCAGGCAGCGACCGCGGCCCGCGCGCTTGGCCGGAAGACGTACGAGCTGAGTCAGTTCCTGGTGGATGTGCTCGGGTGCGAGGACCTCGGCGCCCGCTTCCCCTACCATGTGACCTACCACCCATCCTGTCACGCTCTGCGGGGGCTGGGGGTGCGCGACCAGCCGCTGCGGCTGCTGCGGCGGGTGCGCGATCTGCACTACTGCCCGCTGCCGGAGGCGGAGGAGTGCTGCGGCTTTGGCGGCCTGTTCGCCGTGAAGTTCGCCGACCTCTCGGCGGCGCTGCTGGACGCCAAGGTCCGCGCCATCGAGGCCAGCGGCGCCGAGGTGGTGACGGCCGTCGAGATAAGCTGCCTGGCGCACATCGGCGGCGCGCTGCGCCGCCGCGGCAGCTCCATCCGCGCGCTGCACCTGGCAGAGGTCCTGGCGGCATCGTGAGCGCCCACCCGCCGCCCGCGCGCATCGATTTTGCCGCCAACGCCACTCGGGCACTGGCCGACGCGGCCCTGCAGCAGGCGCTCTCCCGCTGCTTGAGCACCTTTCGCCGGCTGCGGCAGGAGGTGGTGGACGAGGTCGCCGATTGGGAGGCCCTGCGCCAGCGGGCGCAGCAGATCAAGATGCACACCCTGGCCCACCTGGATACGTACCTCGAGCAACTGGAGGCGCAGGTCACGGCCGCCGGTGGGGTGGTGCACTGGGCGCGCGACGGCAGGGAGGCCGCCCAGACCATCGCCGCCCTGGTGGCCCGGACCTCGGGGCGCACGGTGGTCAAGAGCAAGTCGATGACCGCCGAGGAGGTGGAGCTCAACGCAGCCCTGGAAGCCACCGGCTGCGAGGTCCTGGAGACCGACCTGGGGGAGTACGTGCAGCGCCTGGCGGGCGAGCCTCCGGCGCACATCATCGTCCCGGCGGTGCACCGATCCCGCGGTGCCATCGCCCGGCTGCTGGCAGAGCGTATCCCGCTGCCGCCGCAGGCGGACGCGGAGCAGATCACCCGCGCGGTGCGGCGGCACCTCAGGCAGCGGTTCCTCTCGGCGCAGGTGGGGCTCAGCGGCGTCAACTTCGCCGTGGCCGAGACCGGGACCATCGTCCTGGTGGAGAACGAGGGAAACGCCCGGATGGTGACGACGTTGCCGCGGGTGCACATCGCCCTCATGGGGATCGACAAGGTCATCCCGCGGCTGGCCGACCTGGCCGTCTTCCTGACCCTCCTGCCGCGCAGCGCCACCGGGCAGCGCGCCACCAGCTACGTCTCCCTCATCACCGGCCCCCGCCGGCCGGGCGAGGTGGACGGGCCGGAGGAGCTGCACCTGGTGATCATGGACAACGGCCGCAGCGAGATCCACGCCGATCAGGAGCTGCGGGAGTCGCTGGCCTGCATCCGCTGCGGCGCCTGTCTGAATGTCTGCCCGGTGTTCGCCCGCAGCGGCGGCCATGCGTACGCCTCCCCCTACAGCGGGCCCATCGGCGCAGTGCTCACGCCGCTGCTGCGGGGGCTGGACGTTGCCGGAGACCTTCCCTTCGCCTCCTCGCTGTGCGGCGCCTGCGCCGAGGTCTGCCCGGTGAAGATCGACCTGCCGCGACTGCTGGTGGCGCTGCGGGCGCGCGTCGTCGCCCGGCGCGGGGCCCCGCTCCTGGAGCGGCTCTTCGTGCGGGCGTGGACGGGGGCGATGGCCCACCCGGCCCGGCTGGCCGTGGCCGGGCCGCTGGCGCGCTGGGTGCACCGGCTGCTCCTGCGCCGCCGCCTTCCCCTGCCGTACCCGCTGTCGGCGTGGACGGCGACGCGGGACCTGCCGCTCCCTCCCGCGGCGGCCTTTCGGCAGCGGTGGCGGGGATGACCGCGCGGGAGGCCATCCTGCGAGGAAGGGACCCGATTGCGCTCTTCGCCCATCGGGCGTCCGCCGCCGGCGCGGAGGTGGTCGAGGTCACGACGCAGACATGGCCCGCGGACCTGCTGGGATCGCTGCGGCGCCGGGGGGTGCGCACGGTGGCGCTCTGGGATGACCCGCTGCTGGAGCCGCTGCGCGCGGCCCTGGCCACAGATGGCGTCCGGGTCCTCACCGCCGCGCAGCAGGAGGCCAGCCGCCTGGCGGAGGCGGATGCCGGCGTGACCACCGCCGACTGGGCCGTCGCTGAAACCGGCAGCCTGGTCCTCGCCTGTTCCCCGGGACGTCCCCGCGGCACGTCGCTGCTGCCGCCGCTGCACGTCGCCGTCCTCCCCGCCGGCAGGATCGTGTCCACGCTGGCAGAGCTCCTGGCGCGGGCCGCCCCGGTGCCGTCGGCGCTGACGCTGGTCTGCGGGCCCAGCCGCACCGCGGATATCGAGCTGACGCCGGTGCGCGGTGTGCACGGGCCCACAGCGGTGTGGGTGTATCTCCTACGGTGAGCCGGTCGCCCCTGGCCCCTGCCGCGCCCGACCGCCTTCGCAACTGCTCCAGAGGCGGGGCTGCTCATGCCTCCTTGCCGGGGACGATACCCTCGCCGCCCGATGGACGGCACCAGGCGGAGCCTGTGGAATGGAAGGTAGGCTTCGCGGGGAAGGCAGGCTTCGGCGGTACGGTCCCAGGGTTCAGCGCGCGCACCGGTGGCGAGCGAGCATGCCCGGGGGGTGCAGCCGGGGGCGTCGAGAATATTCACCTTGCACCGGCACAGAGGACGGAGGGAGGTGAGAGTGCGCCCGCGGGCGGGCGGCAATGAGTCCCCGAGGAGGTGAGGAGGCACAGCCATGAAGCCGTTGCGTTGGTGGGCTATCTGCTGGTTTGCTGGCGTCCTGGCCCTAGTCACGGTCGGCGCCGCGGGACTGGTGGCGGCGCAGCAGGCGGCCGAGTACAAGGTAGGTGTCGTCACCTCGCTGTCCGGCGAGCTGGCCTTCGGCGGCAACGTGACGAAGCGCGGCTACGACCTGTGGGCGGAAACCCTGAACAAGGCTGGCGGCGTCCTGATCGGGGGCAAGCGCTACAAGGTCAGGCTGATCTACGCCGACGACCAGAGCACGCCGGCCACCGCCGCCGTGGCCGGAGAGCGGCTGATCACCCAGGAGAAGGTCGACGTCATCCTGGGGCCCTACGCCAGCGGCACCACCCTGGCCCTGGCGCCCATCACCGAGAAGTACCGCGTCCCGCACATCACCGGATCGGCGGAGTCCCCGCTCATCTGGAAGGGGAAGTTCAAGTACACCTTCGGGACCATCCCCACGGTGACCATCATCGCCCAGGCGTCCATCCAGACCCTGGCGCAGGACGTGAGCCCCAAGCCGCAGACGATCGCCATCCTGGGGATCGACGACGCCTTCTCCAAGTTCGCCGCCGAGGCGTTCCGCACCGCCGCCCAGAGGTTCGGCATCAAGGTGCTGCGCTTCGACATCGTGCCGGAGGGCAGCGACTACACGCCGGCGGTGAGCGCGGCCAAGGCGCTGAACCCCGACATCTTCGCCATGGGCTCCCACGAGAAGGCCGCCATCGAGATGATCAAGGCGGCCAAGGAGCTGAAGTTCAACCCCAAGGCCTTCGTGCAGCACTACGGGATGACCACCCCCGACTTCCGCAAGGGGCTGGGCAAGGACGCCGAGTACGTCTTCGGCACCTCGGTGTGGACCCCCAACCTGAACTACCAGGCGAAGATCCTCTTCAAGACGCCGCGGGAGTACGCCGCTGCCTTCAAGGCCCGCTTCGGCAGCGATCCGGACTACACCGAGGCGGCCTCCACGGCGGCGGGCATCGCCTTCCAGGAGGCGCTGCGGGCCATCAACGCCGCACCGCCGCTGACGCAGGCGCAGAAGGATGCGCTGATCGGCGCCTTGGAGCGGCTGGACCTGATGACCTTCTACGGGCCGATCAAGTTCGCCACCTCCGGGGACTACTACCACGACAACGCGGGGCTGCAGCCCATCGCCCTGCAGTACCAGGGCGGGGTGACCGTAGAGGTCGGCCCGGGCAAGCTGCGCCTGAAGGCCCCCAGGTACCCGACGCCCCCCTGGGACAAGCGCTAACTGAGGAGGCCGGGGACGGCGACCCCGTCCCCGGCCGCCCGGCCGGCGAGCCGTGGAGCTGTTCCTGCAGACCCTCATCGACGGGGCCCTCATCGGCGGGCTGATCATCGTCGTCGGTGTGGGCTTCTCCCTCTGCTTCGGCGTCATGCACATCGTGGACTTCGCCGTGGGCGAGTGGGTCATGCTGGGCGCGTACACGGCCTACTGGCTGGTGCGCTACCTGGGGCAGGATCCCATGATCTACCTGCCCCTGATCTTCGCCCTGTTCTTTGCCGCGGGCTGGCTCATCTACCCGCTGATCTACCGCGCGGTCAGCGGGCGGCGGCATCACCCGGCGCTGATGGGCCTGGTCTTTACCTTTGGCCTCTCCACCCTGGCCAAAGGGGGCGCCCTCTCCGCCTGGGGCTACCACGTGCGCTCGGTGAGCACCTGGCTCTCCGGGCAGAGCGTCTCCCTGGGGGTGACCACGCTCCCGGCGCTACGCCTGGCCGGCTTCGTCTTCGGCGTCCTGACCACGGTGCTGTTCATGATCTTCCTCTACGGCACCCGCCTGGGCGTCTCCATCCGGGCCACCGCCCAGGACCGGGAGACGGCGGCGCTCCTGGGTGTGGACGTGCGGCGGGTCGGCGCCCTGGTCTACGCCACGTACGCGGGGCTGACCGGGATGACCGGCGTGCTCATCGGCGCGCTCTTCTCCATCCACGCGGCCATGGGGGCGAAGTACGTCATCTTCGCCTTCTTCGTGGTGGTGCTGGCCGGGATGGGCTACGTCCCCGGCGTGATCGTGGCCGGCCTCCTCCTGGGCCTGATCCAGTCCTTCGTCGGCGTCTACATCAGCGGCCGGTACACGCTCTTTGCCCTCTTCCTCCTCATGTACGTCAGCCTGCTGGTGGCGCCGCGGGGCATCCTCCGCCGCGGGTTGTGACGTGACCACGCCTGCCGCCGAGGTCCAGTCGCCTGCCCGCAGCGCCGCTCCCCGCTTGACGCTGGGAGCCCTCCTCGCGGCCGCGCTGCTCCTTCTGCCCTTCACCGTCTCCTCCTTCTGGATCCGCATCGCTACCGAGGTCCTGCTGTGGGCGGGGCTGGCCCAGAGCTGGAACATCATCGGCGGCTACACCGGGTACCTCAGCTTCGGGCACGGCGCCTTCTTCGGCCTGGGCGCCTACGTCACCGGTATCGGCATGACCGTGCTGGGGTGGCCCTTCGCCGCCGGACTGGTGGTCTCCGGGGTACTGGCGGCCGCCCTGGCCGCGGCCATCGGCTATCCCACCCTGCGGCTGCGCGGGGCGTACTTCGCCATCGCCACCTGGGCCTTCGGGGAGATGCTGCGGCAGGTGGCCACGGTGCTGGAGGTCACCGGCGGGGCGTTCGGCATGCGCCTGCCGGCGTTCCTCAACCTGCCGTTCTTCTACTACGTCACCCTGGGGACAAGCGCCCTGGTCTACCTCACCACCTACCTGCTGCTGGAGCGCTCGCCCTTCGGCTACAAGCTGCTGGCCATCCGGGAGCACGAGGAGGCCGCCGAGATGGTGGGGGTGAACACGGTGGCCGTCAAGGTCAACGCCTTCGCCCTGAGCGCGTTCTTCCCCGGGGTGCTCGGCGGCATCTACGCCTACTGGCTGACCTACATCCACCCGGACAGCGTGCTGGGCGGGATCATCACCGACCTGATGGTGGTGATGGTCTTCCTGGGCGGCATGGGCACCTTCTGGGGGCCGCTGCTGGGCGCCTTCCTGGTGCAGCTGGTCAGCCGCAGCCTCTGGCTCGTCTGGGGCGAGAGCACCCTCTACCTGGTGATCATCGGCGCGGCCATCTGCGTCGTCGTCCTGTTCATGCCGGGGGGCATCGTCGGCCTGCTGGAGGGCCGGCGCGCGCCCCTGCTGGCCCCGCGCGCGGCCTGGCGCTGGTGGCGGGAGCGGGTGAGGTGGTGATCCCGGGTGCTGGAGACACAGAACCTGACCAAGAGCTTCGGCGGCATCCTGGCCCTGGACGGCCTCTCCCTCACCGTCTCCGCGGGGGCCATCGTCGGTCTGATCGGTCCCAACGGCAGCGGCAAGACCACCTTCTTCAACCTGGTCACCGGGGTCTACCCGCCGGACCGCGGCCAGGTGCGCTTCCGCGGCCGCGTCATCACCGGCCTGCGCCCTCACCGCATCGCCCGCCTGGGCATCGGCCGGACCTTCCAGATTCCCGCCCCCTTCGTCAAGATGACCGTCCTGGACAACGTGGCGGTGGGCGCCTTCGTCCACGCGGGGACCATGACCGCGGCGCGGCGCAGCGCCGCGGAGATCCTGGAGTTCGTCGGGCTGGCGGCCAAGGCGCGGGAGCCGGTCAGCCAGGTGACGCTGGAGGACCGGAAACGGCTGGAGCTGGCGCGCGCCCTGGCCACCCGGCCGGAGCTGCTGCTGCTGGATGAGGTCATGGCGGGGCTGAACCCCGCGGAGGTGCGGGCGGCGGTGGAGCTGATCCGGGCCATCCGCGCCCGCGGCATCACCATCGTGGTGGTGGAGCACGTCATGGACGCCATCCTGTCCCTGTGCGAGCGCATCGTGGTCCTGGACGGGGGGCGGAAGATCGCTGAGGACGTCCCGGAGCGGATCGTCACCGACGAGGCCGTCATCCGCGCCTACCTGGGGGAGCGGCGCCGTGCTGCGCATTGAGGGCATCACCGTAGCGTACGACCAGGTGGCCGCGCTGCGCGACGCCTCGCTGCTGGTCTCCCCGGGGGAGATCGTCTCCATCATCGGCGCCAACGGCGCGGGGAAGACCACGCTGCTGCGCACCGTCTCGGGGCTGCTCCACCCTCTGGCCGGCAGCATCCACTTCGAGGCCGTGCGCATCGACCACATGGAACCGCACCGGATCGCCCGTCTGGGCATCGCCCACGTGCCCGAGGGGCGGCGCATCTTCCCCTACCTCAGCGTGCAGGAGAACTTATGGATGGGCGGGCTGCAGATCAGGGAGCGAAGCCGGATCGAGGCCCGCCTGGAGGAGGTGTTTGACCTCTTTCCCGTGCTGGCGGAGCGTCGCCGCCAGGCGGGGGGGACGCTCTCCGGCGGGGAGCAGCAGATGCTGGCCATCGGGCGGGCGCTGATGGCCGACCCCAAGCTGCTGTTGCTGGACGAGCCGTCCCTGGGGCTGGCCCCCAAGGTCGTGGACGCGGTCTTCGACGTGATCGCCAGGCTCCACGCGCAGAGGCGCACCGTGCTGCTCGTGGAGCAGAACGCCTACCTCTCATTGGAGGTCGCCGACCGCGCCTACGTCCTGGAGACCGGACGCATTGTCCTGGAGGGAGAGGCAGCGGAGCTGATCGACCACCCCCACGTCAGGCGCGCCTATCTGGGCCGCTGACCCTCCGCGCCCGTCCCCCGGAGAAGGGAGGAGAGCATGTCTCGCACCAGACTGGTCCTGCCCGGCCCCCGGGCTCAGGAGCTCCTGCGCCTGCGCCAGCTGTACGTGCCGCGCGGGGTGGCCACCACCGTCCCCACATGCGTCGTCGGGGCGGAGGGAGCCCGCCTGCGGGACGTGGACGGCAACGAGTTCATCGACTTCGCCGCCGGCATCGGCGTCGTCAACGTGGGGCACCGCCCCGCGCCGGTAGTGGAGGCGGTGCGCGACCAGGTGGACCGCTTCCTGCACACCTGCGCCCACGTGGCCATGTACGAACCCTACCTGCGCCTGGCGGAGCGCCTGGCCGCCGCCACACCCGGTGCCTGGGCGAAGAAGGTCCTCCTGGTGAACAGCGGCGCCGAGGCGGTGGAGAACGCCGTGAAGATTGCCCGCGCGGCCACGGGGCGCCGCGCCGTGGTCTGCTTCGAGTACGCCTTCCACGGGCGGACGCTGCTGGCCCTCAGCCTGACCAGCAAGATCAAGCCCTACAAGTTCGGCTTCGGCCCCTTCGCTCCCGAGGTCTACCGGGCGCCGTACTCCTACCCCTACCGCTGCCCGCGGGGCGGAGATCCCGCCGACTGCCCCATCTGCACCGGGCGGGCTCTGGAGGCGTTCCTGAAGACGCACGTGGACGCCGAGGAGGTGGCGGCGGTGATCGTGGAGCCCGTGGCCGGTGAGGGTGGCTTCGTGGTGCCCCGCCCGGAGTTCCTGCCCACCGTGGCGGAGATCTGCCGCCGCCACGGGATCCTCCTCATCGCCGACGAGATCCAGACCGGCTTTGGCCGCACGGGTCGGCTCTTCGCCGTGGAGCACGCAGGTGTCGCCCCCGACCTGCTGGTCCTCTCCAAGTCCCTGGCCGCCGGCCTGCCGCTGGCGGCGGTGGTGGGACGGGCAGAGGTGATGGACGCGCCGGGGGTCGGGGGCCTGGGAGGGACGTTTGGCGGCAACCCCGTAAGCTGTGCGGCGGCGCTGGCGACGCTGGACCTGGTGACCGACCCCGCGTTCCTGGAGCGGGCGGGCCGCGTGGGTGCCGCCGTCCAGGCTCGCCTGGCCCAGATGGCCGGGCGCTACCCGCTGGTGGGAGAGGCCCGGGGCCTGGGAGCCATGGCGGCGCTGGAGCTGGTCAGGGACCGCGCCACCAAGGAGCCGGCCGCCGAGGAGACGACGGCGGTGCTGCGCGGGTGCCACGAGCGCGGCCTGTTCATCCTCAAGGCCGGCGTCTACGACAACGTGGTCCGCCTCCTGCCCCCGCTCGTCATCAGCGATGGGGAGCTGGAGACCGGCCTGCAGATCCTGGAGGAGGCGCTGGCGGCCGCGGCCGCCTGAGCGGGCGGCTCAGTCGCCCGTCTCGCGCATGAACCGCTGCAGGGCCTCCAGCAGCGCCTGCAGGTGCTTGACGACGTCCTTGGTGCTGGGGTACTCCCCCAGCCCCTTCAAGTCGTTGGCGATGCGCGCCAGATCCCGCTGGCATGCCGCTGCGGCATCGCGCACGGCCAGCCTCGCGCGCATAGCATCACCCCCTTCACCGTCTGCCGCGCGATCGGCGGTAAATGGGGCTTTCGCCCACCCATATACTGTATCGGCGGTCCCGCGGGCGCGCAACACGCACGGCACACGGCGCTCACAGTCGGCCCACGCGGCGCAGCCGGTAGCGCTCGTAGATCAGCTCCACGTCGCCGTCGCGCCGCGTGAACTCCACGGGCAGCCAGCGTGCCGCGGCCAGGGTGACGAACCGGGGGTGCTGCGGGTCCAGGCTCGCCGCGTCCCACCCCTCGGGGACCAGCAGGGCCACCTGCTCCTGCGGCGTGTTCTGCATCTCCAGCAGCAGGAAGTCGCCGCGGCGGACGACGGTGGCGCGCATCGTCCCGCGGTAGGTCTCGTAGACGCCGGTGAGGCCGTCCAGCAGGCGCTCGGCGCGCAGGGCGGGCACGCTCCAGGGGTCCGCGCCCAGGAGCAGGGCCAGGGCGAAGGCGCCCATCTGGTTCAGGGGATAGCCGGCACCGTTGGCCAGGAGGGCCACGCCCACCCCGCGCTGCGGGACGAACCCGATGTACGCCGTGAAGACCAGGACGCTCCCGCCGTGGCCGACCAGCGTCTCCCCGAGGAAGCCCGGGGTGACCTGCAGGCCGTAGCCATAGGAGCCCGCGGGCTCGGGTCCGGACGGGCCGCGCTGCAGGAAGGGAATGGCGACGCGCGGCTGCCACATGGCCCGCAGGAGGTCGGGGCGCAGCAGGGTGGTGCCGCCGGGTCCGCGGCCCCCGGCCAGGAACATGGCCACGTACTGCGCCAGGTCCCGGGCGCAGGAGATCAGCCCGCCGTCCGCCTGGATGGGCCCGAAGAGGTAGGCGCTGCGGGTCCGCCGCTTCTCCCGGTCGATCACATAGGGGGTGGCGGCATCGGGATCGCCCTCGACATCGGCGGGGCGGAAGCCGCTGCGCGTCATCTCCAGCGGCTGCAGGATGTGCTCGCGGATGTAGTCGGGGTAGGGCCGCCCGGAGACCCGCTCGATGACGGCCCCCAGCAGGACGTAGCCTTCGTTGAGGTAGAACCAGCGCTCGCCGGGCGGGGCGACCAGCCAGGGCTGCGCCTCGCCGAGGAAGGCCAGCATGTCGTCGATACCGCCGATGGGGAGCCAGCGTGGGGAGGTGCCGACGTGGTGCCGGATGAGGGCTTCGGCATAGCCCAGTGCCGGCATGCCACTTGCATGCGCCATCAGGTGCCACAGTCGGATCGGCTCACTCCCGGGCGGGCGGACGGGGAGGGGAAGGTAGCGCTCGACGGGATCCTCAAGGTGCAGCAGGCCGCGCTCCTGGAGCTGCAGCAGCGCCAGGCAGGTGAAGGACTTGGTAACGCTGCCGACGCCGAAGAGGGTCTGCGGAGTGGCCGGCAGCCCGCGCTCCAGGTCGCGGAAGCCGAAGCCGCGGCTCCACACCACCTCCCCCTCGCGGACGAGGGCCAGGCTCAGGCCGGGGAGTCCGGTCTCGCCCATCTTCTCCTGGACGAAGCGCTCCAGCGGTGCCAGGAAGTCGGTCATCGGCATGACCATTCTGACCGCCGCACCGCTTCCTCTGCAAGACGGCGACGCTTTCATCGTGCATGACCGCCGGAGACGACGCGCGGGTCCGGGTGCGGCCGGCGAGGCCGCGCGACCTTCCCGCGCTGGCCCGCCTCTGCCGCGCCGCCGCCGGCGCGGACGACTACGTCCTCGCCTATCTGGACGAGATGGTGCGCGCTCGCCAGATCCTCGTGGCCCGGGCCGGCCGCCGCCTCGTCTCGATGCTGGGCGTGACCACATGCCTCGACGGCGCCCTCTGGCTGGGGCAGGCGCGGACCCACCCCGCCTTCCGCCGCCGCGGCTATGCCCGC
>JBBIIQ010000014.1:0-9049 GCA_037446405.1 Armatimonadota bacterium
CGCTGCGATCATGCTCCCCGCCCCGCCCAGGCGCAGCACCACGGCCGCCGCGGCGGCGCCAGCTGCCGCGCCGAGGAAGGAGGCTGCGTAGAGCGCGTTTGCCCGCTGGGGGAACGCGGCGAGGAGGGTGCCGACGGCGAGACCCACTCCAAGGAACGGGAGGGTGAGCGCCGTCACCTGCGCGGCCAGGTAGAGGAGCTGGCGCGGCTGCAGGGCCAGCAGGTAGGCGTCGAACGGGACCACCGTGAGGACCCCCAGGGCGAGGACGACCGCGGGCACCACCGCCAGCCCGCTCCACGCCGCCGTCCGCAGGGGCCACCGGAGGAGGGCCGGGACGACGGCCAGGGCCGTGCCGCTGGCCCCAAAGCCCAGCAGGCCGAGCCCCACGGCCATGAAGGCGAAGTGGTACCACTGGGTGACGGCGAAGACGCGGGTCAGCGCCAGCTGCAGCAGCAGGCCCGCAGCGGAGAGCAGCGCGATGCCCAGGTGGACCCAGCGCACGGTTGACAATGTGGGCACAAAACCATAGTATGTGGCCACAACCACCTGTGCAAGGAGCGGGTGTGCGTGGCCACCGTGGGGATCAGGGACTTAAAGGCGCATCTCAGTCGTTACCTGCGCCGCGCACAGCGTGGGGAGCGGATTGTGGTCACCGACCGCGCTCGCCCCATAGCCGTCATCGGCCCGGCCGCGGCCGGCCGGGTGCTGCGAAGGGTCGAGCGGCTCTTGGAGACGGGGCTCGCACGGTGGGAGGGCGGGAAACCACGGGGAACATCCAGGCCCGCCAGGGTCAGCGGCCCGTCAGTCGCCGACGCGATCGTCGAGGAGCGTCGGTGAACCTGTACCTGGACGCCAGCGCATTGGTGAAACTCTACGTGGAGGAAGCAGGCAGGGCAGCTGTCCTCGCCGCCGTCGGGGAGGCTGAGGTCGTCGGGACGGCGATGATCGCGTACGTGGAGGCCAGAGCTGCATTCGCCCGGCGCCGCCGCGAGGGGGTGCTGACACGCCCGGGCTACGTCCGGTGTGTCCGTGATCTTGACCAGGACTGGCCCCGCTACCTGCGTTTCGAGCTCAGCGAAGGGCTCATCTTCGCGGCCGCGAAGATGAGCGTACGCTACCGGCTCCGGGCCTACGATGCCGTTCACCTGGCGTCCGGGCTGTTGATGCGGGACCACCTGGACGGCGTGCTCTTCGCCTGCTGGGACGGACATCTCAATGCTGCTGCCCGGCGCGCGGGGCTTGCTGTGCTGGCGCCGTAGTATGGGGATGGCCGCGCTTCCTGGTTTCCTGCCTACGGCGGTGGGCAGCCTGCCGCACACCGACCCCGAGGCGGCGTGCGACCTCGTCCTGCAGCGGCTCCCCGACATCCCCGCGTGGCCGCAGCTGCCGCGGCGGGACGTCCGGGAGCGCCTGCCGGCGCAGTTTTGCGGCGGGTTTCCCGGCGTGGTCATGGAGGACGGCCGCGTCTATGTGGACCGGCGGCAGGATCTGGACGCCGGTCTGGAGCGGCTGTACGCCCGCTACCTGAGCAAGGACCTGGAGGCGGCGGCGCTGGACGGGGACTTCGCCGCCGGCCTGAAGCACTTTCTCACCCTGCGCCTGGACTCGGCGCTGGCGGTGAAGGGCCAGGTCCTGGGGCCGGTGAGCTGGGGGTTGACGGTGACCGACCAGGACAGGCGCGCCCTCCTCTACGACGACATGCTGGCCGACGCGGCGGCGCGGTACCTGCACCTGCAGGCGGCCTGGCAGGAGCGGGCACTGCGGCGGCTGGCTCCGCAGACGATCATCTTCGTCGACGAGCCCTACCTGGCGGCCTTCGGCTCGGCGTACCTGGCGGTGGAGCGGGAGGAGGTCCAGAGGCTCCTGGAGGAGGTGCTGGCCGGCATCGAGGGGCTGAAGGGGGTGCACTGCTGCGGGAACACGGACTGGTCGATGCTCCTGGAGACCTCGGTGGACATCCTCAACTTCGATGCCTACGACCATGCCGAGGCGCTGTCGCTGTACCCGCAGGCGCTGCGTGCCTTCCTCGAGCGCGGGGGCGTCATCGCCTGGGGCATCGTGCCCACGGGGAGCGACGCGCAGGTCATGGGAGAGAGCGTCGGCAGCCTGACCGAGCGCCTCTGGAGCGCACTGCGGCTGGTGGCCTCCCGGGGCGTGCCGCTGGACGACCTTCTGGCCGCCTCCCTGCTCACGCCAGCCTGCGGGCTGGCGACGCTCTCCGAGACAGCGGCGGCGCGGGCCCTGGAGCTGCTGGCCGGGGTCTCCGCGCAGATGCGGACGGTCCTGAAGGGAGACGCGGGATGAGGAGGAAATCGCCGCCGCGCGCCCAGGCGGCCTCCCCGGGCCTGCAGGCTGAAGAGGTGGAATCCTGGGCGGAGCCGCTGCAGGTGGGACGCGCCGCGGTCTACGCGGGGACCTGCTCGTGGGCGGACGCGCACTTCGTCAAGGAAGGCGGGTTCTACCCCAGGGCCGTGGCGGAGCGGCCGGCCGCCCGCCTGCGCTTCTACGCCACGGTCTTCCCCACCGTGGAGATCGACGCGACATACTATGCGCTTTTGGACCCACAGATGGCGGACCGCTGGATCCAGTGGACGCCACCCGGGTTCGTCTTTCACGTCAAGGCCTTCGGCCTCTTCACCGGGCACGGCGTGGACCCGCGGCGGCTGCCCGGGGAGGTCCAGCGCCTCCTGCCGCCCGGGGCTGTCGCCATGCGGCAGGTCAGCTTCCGGGAGGTCCCGCGCGAGGCGGAGGAGGCGTGCTGGGAGCACTTCAGCGAGTTCACCCGCCGTCTGCGCGAGGCGGGCCGGCTGGGCTACATCCTCTGCCAGTTCCCCCGCTGGTACCTCCCCTCTCCCGGCCTGTTCCGCCGGCTGGGGCAGATCCGCGGCCTGCTGCCGGGGTACCGGGTGGCTGTGGAGTTCCGCCACCGCGCCTGGGTGGAGCGGAAGCACCGCGCGGCGCTGGAGCAGGCGCTGCGGGAGCACGACTTCATCTACGTCGTCCCCGACGAGCCGGAGCTTTCCTGGACGGTGCCGCCGGAGGTGGTTGTCACCTCAGACTGGTCTGTGGTGCGCTTCCACGGCCGCAACGCCGTGGCCTGGAGCCGCCGCGGCGCCTCGACGGACGAGGTCTACGACTACCTGTATTCACGGGATGAGCTGGAACCCTGGGCGAGCAAGGCGCGGCAGATCGCCGCTGGGGTAGACCGACTCTACCTGATGTTCAACAACCACTACCGTGGATCGTCGGCGAGAAACGCCCGGATGATGCTGGAGCTGCTGGCCGCCCCGGGCGGGGCGGGCGCGAGGAGGGATCCTGAGGTGGGTGTCGAGGCACGCGGGTGTGAGGAGGGCCGCTGAGATGGGCGCCGACCCCCGGGTGCGGGAGCTGCGGGTGCGACGTCACCGGCGGCGGAAGATCGCCATGCTGCTGGCGCGGCTGCAGAAGGCGCAGGCGGGGGACGAGCGGGAGAAGCTCGTGGGGAAGATGATCAAGCTGGCCCCCTGGCGCGCCGCGGAATTCCGCCGGCTCCTCGGATAGTCCCCTGCGCCGCCCGCGGCCCAGCCGGGGGCTGGCGCGGCCTACGCCCTGATCTCCTGCCGCTGGAACAGCACGTATGCCCCGGCGAAGAGCAGCAGCAGCGCGGCGATCATGCCGGTGAACTGTGGCCAGCTCAGCAGCAGGCTCTGGGAGAGCGGCAAGGGGGCGTTGCGCACCATGGAGAGCGCCTCCAGGGGCGTGATCAGCACCGGGCCCAGGGCGCGCAGTTCCGGGTTGAGCAGGCTGAGCAGGACCTCGGAGTAGAGCGTGTTGGGGGAGAGGCGGGAGAGGGCCAGGCGCAGCTGCTCCTGAGCCAGGCCGCTGAACGGGTCCTCCGCCGGGCGCAGCACCTGGGCGATCACCCCGGGAATGATGGGCCAGAACAGCACGAAGAAGAGCCACACGCCCAGCGCGGCCAGGGCGGAGGTGGCGGGTTGGCGGAACTGCACGGAGAAGAACATGGCCACGGCCAGCCAGATGCCCCCGTAGGCCACGGTGGCGATGAAGAAGAGCAGCCCGCGCGCCACCTCCTCGCCGCCGGGGATCACCCCCAGGCGGAAGATGCTCAGCCCGGTGACCAGCAGCCAGAGGGCCAGCAGCGAGATGGCCAGCGTGAGCAGCCCCGCCAGGAACTTCCCCGCCAGCAGGGCGTCGCGGTAGATGGGCTGGGAGAGGATCCGGCTGAGAGTGCGGCGGTTGTGCTCGCCGTTGACGGCGTCGAAGCCCAGCCCGATGCCGGCCAGCGGGACCAGGAAGCTCAGAAACAGGACGAAGGAGTAGTCCAGCTCGCCGATGCTCTGCGTCAGGGTGAAGATGCGCAGGAAGAGGAAGGGGTCCTCCTGCGCGGCCTCGCTCACCGAGCGGATGGTCTGAATCGCCGCCACCACGGTGCCCAGCGCGGTGAGCAGGATCAGCCCTTCCAGCACGCGCATACGCACGCTGGCCAGGTGGTCGGCAAGCTCCTTGAAGGACACCGCCCACAGCCCGGTCCAGGGCGACCCCTCCCGGCGCGGCCCGGCGCGGCGCCCCCACCACGGCAGTGACCGGCGCTCAACGGTCATGGTGCACCTCCTGGAAGTAGCGCGCGTACACCTCGTCCAGGCCCAGCCGCTCCAGCCGCAGGCCGAGCAGCGTCCCGCCATGGGCGACGACCCGCTGCGCCACCGCCCCGCGCACGTCGGCGCGGGCCTCGACCAGGTAGCCGCGCGGCGGGTCGGGCCGGACCTTGAGGACGCCGGGGATCCCGGCGAGGGCGCCTTCCAGTCCGGCGCCGCGGCCGTCCACCTCCACGCGGATGCGGTAGGCGCCGCCCAGGATCTGCTCGGAGAGCCCGTCCACGGTGCCCTCCAGCACCTTGCGCCCGTTGGCGAAGAGCCCCACCCGGTCGCAGACTGCCTGCACCTGGTGGAGGAGGTGGGAAGCCAGCAGCACCGTGAGGCCGTCGGCCTTCAGCCCGCGGATCATCTCCAGGAACTCCATGGCGCCCTCCGGGTCCAGGCCCATGGTCGGCTCGTCCAGGATGGCCACCTGCGGCCGCTTCAGCAGCACGTCGGCCAGACCGAGGCGCTGCCGCATGCCGCGGGAGTAGGTCCCCACGCGGTCGTCGGCGCGGCCGACAAGGCCCATCCGCTCCAGCACCTCGGCGATGCGCCGTTCAGCCTCCACCTGCGGCAGGCCGTTCAGCTGCGCGGTGTAGCGCAGGTTCTCCCTGGCGGTGAGATCGTCGTAGAAGCCGACGGAGTCCGGCAGGTACCCCACGCGACGCTTTACCGCCAACGGGTTGCGAGAGGGGTCCTCCCCCAGGACGCGCACCTCCCCGGAGGTGGGCTCGGTGAGGCCGAGGAGCATGAGGATCGTGGTGGTCTTGCCCGATCCGTTGGGCCCCAGCAGGCCGTAGACCTCTCCGCTGGTGATGGTCAGCGTCAGGTCCTCCACGGCCGTGACCGGGCCGTAGCGCTTGGTCAGTCCCCGGGTTTCGATGACCGCGGTCATAGGAAGACCGACACCCTCAGCGCCGCCCGTAGCGCGACACCGCCAGGCTGACCACGCCCAGGGCCACGGCCACCAGCAGGATGCCCACCAGGCCCCACACCGTGGAGCGATACACGGTGACGCGGAAGTCGACGGACGAGGAGGCCTCGCCGGCGCTGGCCCGCAGGTTGACCATGTAGTCGCCGGCGACCGCCCGGGCCGAGGGCTTGATCGTCGCCGTGACCTCGCGCTCCTGGTTCGGCGGCAGCTCGTCGATGCGCTGCGGCTCGAACTTGACCTCCCAGCCGGTGGGCTCCGTCGCCGAGAGCTCCACGTCCCGCGCCGCGGCGCCACCCTGGTTCTTCACCACGAGCTTGAACGGCGTCGCTCGGTTGGCCACGGCGCGGCCGGAGAGCCGGCCGTCGGGCGTGCTCAGGGAGAGGTCGGCACGGCCGGTGACCTCCAGGCCCAGCTTGATCTCCGCCCGGGCTTCGCCGGCGGCGGCCACCACGGTGATGTCGTAGCGGCCGGCGGCGGTGTCGCGCGGCAGGCTGACCTCCGCGTCGAGGTCCTTGGACTCCCCGGCCTTCACCGGAAGGCTGGTCACCTGCTGGCTGGCAAACGCCGGGGTGAAGGTCACCTGGAAGCCCTTCTGCGTGCGCGCCTCCAGATTCACCAGCAGGTCGCGGTCGCTCTCGTTCTTCAGCGTAAGGCGGTAGCGGAAGCTGGACGTGGCCGGCCCGCGCAGCACCGGCAGTTCCGCGGTCAGCCCCAGGTGCGGCGGGAGGACCTGGCCGATGGTCAGCGTCAGCGGAAGCTGCGCTGTGGCCGCCTGCCCCTGCGCCGTCACCAGGAAGCGGAAGGTGCCGGCACCCACCCCCGCGGGGGGATCCAGCTGCAGGGTGACCGTGGTCTCCTGGTCCGGCTCGACGAAGACCGCCGTGACCGGGCGCCCGCCACCCAGGATCGTGGCCTTCCATCCCCGCGCCGCCTCCGCCACGCGCAGGGTGACCGCCTGCGGGGGCAGGCCGAAGTTCTTGACGGTCAGCGTCAGCGTGACGCGCTCCCCCGCGCGCACGGTCTGCGCGGGATAGGGGGTGGAGAGGGACAGCCCGCGGAAGCTCGTGGCAGGCGCCGCCAGGGCCGATCCCGCCTGCCCCAGGAGACTCGCCAGCAGAAGGACGGTCAGAAGTCGGACCATACACCACCTCCGAGACGATGCACACACACCGTCAGTGAAGATCCTCGGCCGCAGCCGCTACCCACCCTGCCCTGCGACCGGTTTTCCCGTCTCTTTAATTACGCGTGCCGCGGCTGTTTGGCAAGGTGCGTTTGCGCACGCCATGCCGTCGCCGACGGCCTCTACCGCGTCAAGAAGTTGACACCGGAGTAGACAAAGTACGCGCTCAGCCCGATGAGGAAGAGCCCGCACCCGCCCAGCACCACCCGGAAGGCTACGGCGGAGACGCGGCGACGTCCTTTCCCCACGGCCAGCGCCAGGAAGCTGTTCCACCCCAGGTCCAGGCTGATGTGGCCGACGAAGAACAGGCCGGCGACGGCCAGCGGCCCGAAGCGCGAGAAGCGGACGAAATAGGCCGCGCCCACCGTCGCCCACCAGAGGAGCCAGTAGGGATTGGAGACGGTGGTGAGCAGGCCGGCCCGCACCAGCGAGCGGCCCGCCGCACCGCCGTGCGCCTGCGGCAGGGCCAGGCGGTCGCGCCACGCCGCCACAGCGATTCCCCAGCCCATCCACGCCAGCACCGCACCACCCAGGATGCCGATCGCCCCGAGCACCGGCGGCTGCTGCAGCGCACGGCTCATTCCCAGAACCAGCAGCGCCAGCATCACAGCTTCGGCCGCCGCGTGCCCGACGGTGAGCAGCGGCCCGGCCAGCGGGCCGCGGCGCGACCCTTCGGTGACCGCCATGGCCGAGACGGGGCCTGGCATCATCACCCCGGAGAGGCTGACCAGCCACCAGGAGAGGGAGATGCCTACAAGCTCCCACATCTCAGCTCAGCGGGAGGAGGCGCGCCCGCAGAGCCACCGCCGCCAGAAGAGACAGCAGCGCGCCTCCCGCAGCCAGAGCGGAGACCTCCTGGGGGGTGCGGGTCCAGCCCACGACGGTGGCGAGCTCGCGGTAGACCTGGCGCAGCCCCTCCATGGAGGAGGCATGGAAGTAGCGCCCGCCGGTCTCGTCCGCCACCGCCCGCAGGGTGGGTTCGTCCAGCACACCCCAGTACCCGCTGCGGAACTGCGCGGGGTCGCCGCTGGTGCCCACCCCCACGGTGTAGACGCGGACGCCCCGCTCCCGGGCCATTCGCGCCGCCTCCAGCGGCGGGATGCCGTCGCTGGCCCGGCCGTCCGAGAGGAGGATGACCACGGCCCGCGGCTCCCCCGTCGCCGGCCGCGGCTCCCGGGGCGCCGGCTGCGCGTTCTCGCCGGTGAGCAGGCGCACGCCTTCGGCCAGCCCCGTGCCCAGTTGGGTGCGCAGTTGCGTGCTCAGGTGCATGATCCCTTCCAGCAGCCTGGCGCGGTCGGTGGTGAGGGGGACGACCACGCTGGCGTAGTTGCCAAAGGTGATTACCGCCGCCGGCGTGGACCGCGGCAGGCCGCGCACGAAGTCCGCCGCGGCAGCCTTTGCCGCCTCGATGCGGCTTGGCGGGATGTCCATCTCCTCCATGCTGCGGCTGACGTCGATGACCAGCGCCACCGGCCACCCCCGCGCCGCCGGCCAGGCGACCACCGGACGCGCCAGCGCCACCACCAGGGCGGCCAGGGCCGCCAGGAACAGCGCCGCGGGGAGGTACGGGCAGATCCGGCAGCCGGCAGATGCGGCGACGGTCAGCAGGGGGGTCTGGGTGTGGGAGAGGGGCACCGGAGTGGAACGGAAGGCCGCGCGGGCGTAACCGGCCCCCAGCCCGGCCACCACCAGGAACCCCGCCAGCGCCTCCGGCCAGAGGAAGGTCATGCTCCCATCATACTCCGGGAGCGCCACGGTCCCGGGCCAGGCGGGCGGCGCGGCGGGCCAGGCGGAGCGGCTCGGGCGTGCGCCAGCGGCGCGTCCACCCCATGACCACCTCCACGGCGGTCTGAGCGTCGGTCCGCCACGCCGGGTGGACGGCGAGCGGCCGGGCCCCACGTCTTGTCCGCAGCCAGTACCCCACGACCTCCGACCCGATGCGCAGGGGGCTCGTCGCCCCGGGAACGTCGGGCGGCGAGTCGCCCTCGGCCAGCAGCGGTCGCCGCGTCACGCCCACGGTCGGGACGTCCAGCCGCGCCCCCAGGTGCAGGGCAAGTCCCGCCCGTCTGGGATGGTCCCGGCCGGTGGCGTTGACGATGAGCACCTGGGGCTGCTGCGGCAGCCGGCGGACGGCCGCCTCCAGCAGCGGGCCTTCCCGCAGCGCCAGCAACCCGGGGATGTAGGGCGCCGGGGCGCGTCCGTGCACGACCTCAGTGGCGGCGACGTTGCCCGCCGCCAGGAGGACCGCCGCGGCCCAGGCCGGGTCGCCGGCAGCGCCGCCGCCTGTGCGCTCGCGGG